>JBKHYB010000332.1:0-2258 GCA_046565725.1 Actinomycetota bacterium | reverse complement strand
CAGGTCTTGCAACTGGTGAGCATGGCTCCGCTCATGAGGATGGCACTGGCCCGGCCTGTTTCTGGGCCCATCTCCCGCCCGTCGAAGTTGCCGGTCGCGGCCCCCGAGCGGTAAGCACCACCACCCTGGCCGCTCCCTTCGTCTTCGGGCTCGTCCTCGGAGAGCATGAAGCAGTGCTCGCTTGAAAGGAAGAGATCGAGCAACCCGTTGGCCTCGATGTGAGCCGAGTAGGCCCGCCCCTTGTGGCGAATCTCGATGTGAGCCGACGACATGTCCGGGGCCATCTCGAAGCCGCCACCGTCTAACTCGACCCAGGGGCCGCTGCCGGAGCACATCGTGAATTCGTCATCCCTTCGGCATTGACCTCGGATGACGAAGCCATAGGTCCCTTCCTTGGAATCCGCCCTCTCGACCGTGCGCTCCCCGACGATCGCCAGCCAGCGGGCCCGTCCCGGCTTGCCGGTTGGGATCACCCACGACGCTTCTGCCGAGTAGTCCTCGCGCACCCGATCGGGTGGCTCCGAGGGAACCTGCGCGGCGGCCACTCCGCCCACGAGCACAGAACAGATAAGCCCCCACAGCACCACGTGCTTCACTTTCGTCCCCCACGATCGATGGCAGTCCTACATCTCTAGTACGACTTGTCGGAGATAGCTCCTTTTTCATGGATACAGGGGATCGGGAGCTCCTTAGACGGCGCCCTTGACCTGCTCGCGCAGCGGCGCGCATCATCAATGATGGGCGCGGCGGTCGGAGGGAGCGGTCGTGTTCGTCCGGATCATCGAAGCCCAGGTCACAGATCCCGCCCGCATCAGGGGTCAGTTCGAATGGTGGGTCAGTGACGTAAGGCCGGTGATGACCGGCTTCTTGGGATCTACGGCCGGCGTCACCGAGGACGGCCATCTCTTCTTATCCATGCGCTTCACCTCCGCGGGCGAGGCGTCGGATAGCTTCCGGCTC
Source organism: Actinomycetota bacterium (assembly GCA_046565725.1). Classification (GTDB taxonomy): domain Bacteria; phylum Actinomycetota; class CADDZG01; order CADDZG01; family WHSQ01; genus CALMBW01. The sequence goes on along the minus strand of JBKHYB010000332.1, from coordinate 1,298 downwards.
TACGAGCACGATCTGTGGTGGAAGGAGACGGAACAACTCCTGGACGACGTGACGTTCAAAGACTGCACCGAGGTCAGGACCTTCGGGACCGAAGTATCGGATGAGACTCGCTTCGTGCAGGTCATCCAGGGTCGGCCTCTCGACGCCGGGAGATTCACAACCATCGCAGAACGCCTGGATCGCGAACTCGCGCCTCTCCGGCCCGATCTGATCGGAGGCATGCACGTGACGCATCCCGACGGCGCCTTCTCAGACATCAACCACTTCACCACCGAAGACGAGGCCCGGGCCGGAGAGCGCAGGATGAACGCGTCTCCTTCGATATCGGCCCTGCTGCGCGAGTGGGACTCGCTCACGACGGACGTTCGCTATCTCGATCTGAGGGAACCGTGGCTCATCTCGCCGAGAGGAAAGGGGAGGCGATGGCCGTAAAGACGAGGTCGATCGTGCATAGGAATCTCGATCGACCGGACGAGATCCGGACGCCGGACAAGACCACCGTGGCGGTGGTGCACGTCGGTTCCGCCGATGTGGGCCGTTTCGAGTTGGAGCCGGGGTGGAGATGGTCGGAGTGCATAAAGCCGATCGTCAAGACCGAGAGCTGCCAACTCGACCACCTCGGGTATGTGATCAGCGGTCGCATACACGTAGTGCACGACGACGGCAGCGAAGCGGAGATAGGGCCGGGAGAGGCCTACCGCATCGCTCCGGGACACGATGCGTGGGTGGTCGGGAACGAGCCCGCCGTCGGGTTGGAGTTCGAAAGCGCTGCCGGCTACGAGGAGTGGGAGAAGCGATAACGGCGGTTCAGGCGTCCCCGGCTGCCCGGATCGCTTCGGCGAACGCGTGCGGGACGATGATCCCGTGCCACAGCAGCCGACTGTCCGGGTAGAAGGCTCTGGTAACGATCGAACCGTCGTGTAGGTGGAACGCGACGAAGATCTGTTCGTCATCGTTGCGTGGCCGCGCGTCGGGGTTCACTTCGGAGGCGAGGACCATGTTCACCAGACGTTCGACCTCGGCCGGGTCTTCGATCCGCGCCAGTTCGGTGGTCTCATCTTTCGGCGAGTTGATGCCGATGTAGTCGACTTTGCCGCCGATGTCCAGCAGGTCCGCTGCGGTCTGAGCCCCATCCACGGTGTTGGCCTCGTAGACGAGGACCTCGCCGTCGACGACGGCTGCAACGCGGAAGCTCGGTTCGTATCCGGTCACTTCGTAGATCCGGCTGCCTACCTCAAGGAAGGCAGCATCTCCGTCACGCGGCTCGTACTGCGGGTCGTCGACATCGTCCCCGAAGC
>JBKHYB010000331.1:0-2303 GCA_046565725.1 Actinomycetota bacterium | reverse complement strand
CAATGTGCGCTGGGTCTTAGCCCACATGCTGGAGGAGACCGCCCGCCACGCGGGTCATGCCGACGTCATCCGGGAACTGATCGACGGAACCGTGGGCCACGGCTACGACGACTACCTCTACGACCCGGCGCTTCCTCGCCCCGACTGAGCCACGAGCCACTGGGCCATCCCGATGCCGCCGTACGGGTCGCCTGCGGGTATGCCCTCGTGCTTGGTGAAGGCGAACACGTCTCGTTCGGCAGCTTCTCGCTGTAGCAACGAGAGCCATCCGGCCCGAGCGTCTTCGGCGTAGCGCTCGGCCCTCAGGCGGACGTAAGCGATCTCTCCCGGTGGCAGCGCGTCGGGGACCCGGCCCTCGGTCTCCGAGATGCAGACGGTCCCGCCGGCATCGGCGATGGCTTCTCTCACCGAGGGGTCGTCCCAGGTCTCGTTGCGGAACTCCAGGGCGAACCCAGGCCCTCCGCGCAACAGCTTCAACAGTCCTTCGAGATCGTCGTCATCACGCTTGCGGTGCGGCGGGTACTGCCACAGGATCACGCCGAGCTTGTCGCCGAGTTCGCTCACCGAGCCGACGAACGCCTTGAAGAACGAGAGCTTGTCTTCGTCCGCGGGAGTGAGGCTCTTCGAGTGGGTCAGACCCATGTGCGCCTTGGTCGAGAACCGGAACCTATCGGGGACGGAGTCGCGCCACTTGTGAAACGTTTCGGGTTTCTGCATGCGGCGAAAGGTCGCGTTGATCTCGCATGCCGTGAGCTGCGTCCCGTAATGCTCGAGGAAGGCGCGCTGCGGCAGATCTGCAGGGTAGAAGTCGGGCTTCCACTCTTTGTAGGCGTAGCCGGACGTGCCGAGGAAAAGGGCCATGTTCCGAACGATACTGGTCGCCCGGCAGACGCCTCGCGGGGTCGACTGGACCGAACCTTGTCGAGCCACGGAACCGATAGAGCACGTCATGCGTCTCTGAAGCATGAGGAACCTCAGCAGACGCTCGATAGCGAGCTTCGTCTTAGCCACAGGATTCTTCGCTCGGGCGGTCCCTGGGGTCGCGACGGCGAGCGAAGCCGTGATGTGCATGGGACGCGAGGCCACGTTGGTCGGGACCGAAGGCGATGACGTGATCTTCGCCGAGCAGTTCGGGATCCGTCACCCGGTCGTTCACGGTCTCGGTGGCGACGACATCATCATCGGTGGCAATAACCGCGACCACATCTGTGGGGGAGAAGGTAACGACTACATCGATGGCTGGTGGGGGGAAGAGGTGATCCAGGGAGGACCCGGTGACGACACCTTCAGAGGGGGCGGCTTCAACACGCTCTTCTACGGTGAGGCTCCCGGTCCCGTGGTGGTGGACCTCGCATCCGGGACCATCACCGGGGAAGGCGTTGACCGGTTCATCGACGAGCCGAGGCGATGGGTGCTGTCGTCTTTCGACGACGTATTCCTTGCCGCGGATTCAGCGACCGGTGCTTTCGTCATATCGGGGCCCGGCAACGACACCCTTTCACTCGGAAACACCTACGACACAGCGCGCACCGGAGCGGGAGATGACGAGGTCCACGGGGGCGGCGGGGAGGACTGGGTGTGGGGCGCTGGTGGCGACGATCGGATCTATGGGGACGGGGGCGAAGATCACGCTTCCGGGGGCGACGGCAGTGACTATTGCGACGCCGAGGTGGTCAAGGCGTGCGAGCCGCAGGCCCCCTAGCGCCGAACTAGCGGCGGACCGCTCGAACGTTGCCGGTGATCTTGAAGGCTTCGATCACCGGTTGGAGTTGCTCGAGAGCGGGCCCCAGGTTCTGGCCGGAGCCCTCGGCGACGGGAAGGAACGGGTCGCCAACCTCGGCGACGCGGTCGAAGATCGTTCCGATCGTGTGGTCCTTCGGATGGATATCGCCGAGCTCCTCCCAACCGAAAGGCGTGGATACGGAAGCTTCCGGTTCGGGCCTGACCGAGTAGGCGGCCGCGATGTTGGCGCCCTCTCTGTTCATGTTCACGTCCATGTAGACGGCCTGGGGGCGCTTCTTGACCTCCCACTCCATCGTCGTCGCTTCACTGTCCGCTTCGTGCACCATCGTGGACACGGCCCCGACGAAGCGACGAACCTCGGAGTAGTCGTGCGAGCGATCGAGCGGGATCATGATCTGCATGCCGGTCGCGCCCGAGGTCTTCGGGTATGACACGACTCCGAGCTGGTCCAGCACCACCTTCACCAGACCGGCGACGTAACGAACCATCTCCCACGGAGCGCCGTGCATCGGATCGAGGTCGAAGAACGCATAGGTGGGGTGCTTCTGGGCGGTCCCTTT
>JBKHYB010000330.1:0-2311 GCA_046565725.1 Actinomycetota bacterium | reverse complement strand
GTACCTGCGCGTGAAGCAGGACTTCGGCTTCAGCCGCTCGCTCGAAGAGTCGATGATGTTCGCGGCCGACTGGCAGGCGTGGCTCGCTTCGTCGGCGTGGGCGCATCGCGCGTGCGCGACCTCTTCGAACAGGCCAAGGCCAACGCTCCTTCGATCGTCTTCATGGACGAGATCGACGCCGTCGGCCGGCACCGAGGCGCAGGGCTCGGCGGTGGACACGACGAGCGCGAGCAGACCTTGAACCAGTTGCTCGTCGAGATGGACGGGTTCGACGTGAAGGGTGGAGTGATCCTGATCGCCGCGACCAACCGCCCGGACATCCTGGACCCGGCGCTGCTGCGTCCCGGTCGTTTCGATCGTCAGATCGTCGTCGATCGTCCGGATCTCACGGGCCGCGTCGGCATCCTCAAGGTCCATACCCGCGGCAAGCCTCTCTCGAAGGAGATCGACATCGAGGTGCTGGCGCGTCGTACGCCCGGATTCACGGGAGCCGACCTCGCAAACGTGGTGAACGAGGCTGCGCTGCTCGCGGCTCGCTTCAACAAGACCGAGATATCGATGAACGAACTCGAAGAGGCGATCGACCGAGTGTTGGCAGGTCCTCAGCGCAGGTCCCGTGTGATCTCCGAACACGAGAAGAAGGTGATCGCGTACCACGAGGCAGGTCACGCGCTGGTGAGCCACGCGCTGCCGAACGCGGACCCGGTCCACAAGGTCTCGATCGTGTCGCGTGGGCGTGCTCTCGGTTACACCTTGACCCTCCCGACCGAGGACAGGTTCCTCGTGTCACGCAGCGAGATGATCGACGAACTCGCGATGTTGCTCGGGGGCCGCGTAGCCGAAGAGGTGATCTTCAACGAGGTCACCACGGGAGCCTCCGACGACATCCAGCGCTGTACGAAGATCGCCAAGCAGATGGTCACCCAGTACGGGATGTCCGCTCTCGGCCCCCTCGCTCTCGGCGAGAACGAGAGCCAGCCGTTCCTCGGCCGGGACTTCGGACACGTCAAGGACTACTCAGACGAGGTCGCCGCCAAGATCGATGCCGAGGTCCGTCGCCTGGTCGAGGAGGCTTACGAAGAGGCCCGGGAGATCATCACCGATCACCGGGAGAAGCTGGACCGGATGGTCGAGCGTCTGATGGAGAAGGAGTCGATCGACAAGGAAGAGGTCGCCGAGATCTTCGCCGAGGTGGCGAAGCTCGACCCGGCCGACCCGACCGAGCGAGCCCGCCGCCGCCGGGAGCAGCGAGAGCGAGAAGCCGCCGCATCTTCGGAACGGTCCGGAGAGACCGCCGAGCGTCCGGCCTTCCGCCCTCACCCCCGCCCCGGCCTAGGCGAAGCCTAGTTTCCTAACAAGATTTCACCCCCCTATAGGGGACATCTGTGGCGCGGAAATCGGAGGTATAACGCCTGCATGGTTGATAAGCCGACGATCGAGGAGGCCGTTCGCCAGTTGCTGAAGGCGATCGGAGAGGACGTGGACCGTGATGGGGTCCGCGACACCCCGCGCCGCGTGGCGGATATGTACGAGGAGATCTTCTCCGGCCTCCATACGGATCCGAGGGAAGAGCTCGATGTGGTCTTCGAGGCGAACCATGACGAGATGATCATGGTCAAAGACATCCCCCTCTTCTCGGTCTGCGAGCACCATCTCGTTCCGTTCGCGGGCAAGGCTCACGTGGCTTACATCCCAAACAAGAAGGGCCAGATCACGGGGCTCTCCAAGCTCGCTCGGCTGGTCGATACCCTCTCGAAGAGACCTCAGGTGCAAGAACGGCTCACCACTCAGATAGCGAACACGATCGAAGAGGTGCTGGAGCCGCGCGGTGTTCTCGTGGTTATCGAGGCCGAACACTTCTGTATGAGCATGCGAGGCATCCGCAAACCGGGTAGCCTGACGGTCACTTCCTCGGTGAAAGGGCTCTTCCGCAACAACGACGCGACACGGGCCGAAGCGATGGGCCTCATATTCCACTAGAACCGGATTTCCGCGCGGCGAAATGGTCGTATAGCAACCAGATTTCGACGAAGAATGCGGTCGTATGGCGACCAGATTTCGACGAAGAATGGGGGTGGGGTGGTTGAGGTGATGGGGGTGCTCAATGTCACTCCCGATTCGTTCTCGGACGGCGGGCTCTGGTTCCAGACCGAGGCCGCGGTCGAGCATGCCCTCGAGATGGTCGAGCAGGGGGCGACGATCATCGATGTGGGAGGGGAGTCGACGCGCCCGGGGGCCGAGCCGGTGCCGCAGGACGAAGAGCTGCGACGGGTGCTTCCGGTCATCGAGGCCCTCGCGGACCGGACCGCGG
>JBKHYB010000329.1:0-2311 GCA_046565725.1 Actinomycetota bacterium | reverse complement strand
CGAGGAGACCATCGCCCGCGGCGCCCGGGTGGTGGCTATCGCTCGCGAAGACGACGAGGCCGCCGAGAGGATAGCGTGCGTCGTGCTCCCGGTGCCGGAGACGCCTGGGATGCTCGGCCCCCTGGTCGCGAGCGTGCCGCTGCAGCTCCTCGCATACCACGTAGCCCGGGACCGCGGCCTCGACGTGGACAAGCCGCGCAACCTCGCCAAGAGCGTGACGGTGGAGTAGGTATGCGACCGCTGTTCCGGCCCTCGGAGATGCAGGAGGCAGACCGCCTCACGATCGAGGCGGGAACGCCCGGACGCGTCCTGATGGAGAGGGCCGGTCGAGCGGTGGCGAGGATGGTGGTCGAAGAGGCGGGTGGACGCTACGGCGTCAGGGTTCTGGTCGTCTGCGGCAAGGGCAACAACGGAGGCGATGGGTTCGTGACCGCCCGGGTGCTCGATGCGTGGGGGATGGGAGTGACCTGCATCACGACGTTCGACGCGAGCGAAGCGCGCGGAGATGCGCTCCACCACCTCGAACTATTGCGTCGCGCCGGCCTGAAGCCGTGGCCGTGGCACCCATCCATAGACACCGACCGGTTCGACGTGGTGGTGGACGCAGTCTTCGGCACCGGTTTCTCGGGGGTGGCCGAAGGCGTAGCGGCCGAGGCCATCCATGCGATCTCCGGACACCGCTGCGTGATCGCCGTCGACATCCCTTCCGGGGTGGATGGTGAGACGGGAGCGGTCCGCGGCGCGGCGGTGAGAGCGACGGCCACGGTCGCGCTCGGTGCGGAGAAGACGGGGACTGCGTTGCCTCCGGGATCGGTTCTCGCCGGCCGGGTGACCGTCGCCGATATCGGCATCGATACGAGCGTGCGGAAGTTCGAACGGTCGGGGCACGGCATCGTCGTCGGCTCCTTCGTCGAGATGACCAAGGTCGGTGACGTGGCTGCTTCGCTGCCGGAGAGGTCTCCGCTAGCACATAAGCGCACCAGCGGTTCCGTGGCGGTTCTCGCCGGTTCCGATGCCTATCCGGGGGCCGCGGTCCTCACCGCGCTGGGAGCGATGCGCGCCGGTGCCGGCTACGTCACCTTGGGGAGCACCCCGACGACGATCCGGACCGCACTGTCCCACGCACCCGAACTCCTGACCGTGGCCGTTGCGGACGGCGAGGCCCTCGGCCCCGACTCCGTCGGGGCCTTCGCGCAGGTGATCGATAAGGCACAGGTCGTTGCGGTCGGGCCGGGCCTCGGCACGGGCGAGGGCCAACGGGATCTGCTCGAGAGGCTGCTGGCCCTAGACAAGCCTTTGGTGATCGACGCGGACGGCCTCAACGTCCTCGCGGAAGATCCTTCGCCGCTGGCGAAGAGGTCCGTGCCAGCCGTGATCACGCCTCACCCCGCCGAGCTGGGTCGTCTCTTGGGGGTGTCGACCGAAGAGGTGATGGGCGATCGCCTGGGCGCGGCCCTCAAAGCTTCGGGCCGCTTCCCATCGTCGGTCGTGATCGCCAAGGGCCACCGCAGCGTGGTCGCCTACCGGGCCGGGCAGGTCGCCGTGGTGATCCCCGTCGGCGGGCCCGAGCTTGCGACCGCCGGGACGGGTGACGTTCTGACCGGGGTGGTGGCGGCGCTGATCGCCCAGCAGCGTCCGGCGGTGGGGGCTGCCATCGCGGCGGCCTACATCCACGGCGTGGCGGGTTCGGTGGCGGGACAGCGGGTCGGCCACGGAGGCGTGGTCGCGACAGACGTAGCCGACGCCGTCCCGGAAGCGGTGTCGCTGATCAGGGCCGCTCCCCGCTAGCCTTAACCGGATGCCGACCCCCAGCCTGAGTGCCGAAGAGATGGTCGAACGCGGTCACACCGTGTGGGCCGAGGTCGATCTCGCCGCCATACGTCACAACATCTCCGTGCTCGGTGGTCTCGCCTCGGGGGCCGAGGTGATGGGGGTTGTGAAGGGATACGCCTACGGTCACGGGAATCCGGCATCCGCCCTTGCGATGGTGAGGGGTGGGGCCACCAGGCTCGGGGTCGCCCGGGTCGCCGAGGCGCTGCATCTGAGGGACGCCGGGGTCGAGGTTCCCATCCACGTTTTCTCGGAGGGGCCGGCACATGCGGCCCCCGCCATCGTCGAGCACGCTTTGATCCCGACCGTCTACACCGAGTCGTTCGCCCGAGCCCTGTCCGAAGCGGCTGTGGAGGCGGGGACGCAGGTGCCGGTTCACATCAAACTCGATACCGGCATGCATCGGGCCGGTCTGATGGCCGAAGACGTCGGCGACGCGGTGGCACGTCTGCGGGAGATGCCCGGCATCTCGATCGAAGGA
>JBKHYB010000328.1:0-2318 GCA_046565725.1 Actinomycetota bacterium | reverse complement strand
TCCTCCGCTTGTTCGCCGCGATCCCGATCATCGTCGTTCTGGCCTCTGTGAGCGGATGGACGTGGGAGGGGAGCTACGAGGATGGCAAACAGGCAGCGGCCTCCGCGGGAGGTCTTCTGTTCTTTGGGCCCCTCCTGATGATCCTGTTCCGCCAGAAGTATCCGCGCTGGTGGTTCGATTTCAATCTCCAGCTGACCCGCTTCTCGACCCGAGTGTGCGCCTACCTCGCTCTCATGTCAGACAGGTACCCGTCAACCGACCATGAACAGTCCGTACATCTCGACCTCGACTACCCCGACGTTGAACGAGACCTGAACCGGTGGTTGCCGTTGGTGAAATGGTTCCTGGCGATCCCGCACTACATCGCATTGTTCTTCCTCACGATCGGAGCGTTCTTGGCTGTGGTCTTGGCTTGGTTCGCGATCTTGTTCACGGGGCGATACCCGCGCAGCCTCTTTGACTTCGTTGAGGGCGTGATGCGTTGGTGGTTGCGCGTCGAGGCCTACGCGATGCTCCTCACCACCGACAGTTATCCACCCTTCAGACTGGCGGCATGAGCATGGCCTATGCGCCGCTCCCGGATAGGACGCTGTTTCACAGATCCGTGTCCCAGGAAACCACCGCACGGCGACGCTAACTTGGGAGCGGACGACCCGGTGGGCTGGTGAGCGAGGTCGAAGTGACGGTCTCGGCTAGGTGTGTTCGGATAGAGCGATGTCCGACATAACGATCCTTGGTGGCGGTTTCGGTGGACTCACAGCTGCACACCGTCTCCGTTCGACCATGCCCGATGCTCAGATAACGGTCCTCGACCGCAAAGACCGTTTCTATCCCGGCTTAGCGAAACTCTGGGACATGGTGGAGATACGGCCGCTGGAAGAGAGCAGCCGGCCCCTCGGCAACCTCGAGGCGAAAGGGATCTCCTTCCGCCAAACGGAGATAGTCGCGATCGATCCGGCGACGAGAACAGTCGAGACGAACGACGGCCCTATAACCTCCGATGCCTTGTTGATCGCGTTGGGGGCGGCCTTCAACCAGCAGCAGCTGGACATGCTTACGGGGAACGCCTTCAACCTGTACGAAGCTCGTTCCTTACCCGGCGTCCGGAGCAACCTGCAGGCACTGGAGAGCGGTCGCGTGGTGATCACCGTGATGGGTCTTCCCTACAAGTGCCCACCGGCCCCTTACGAAGCAGCGATGCTCATCGATGAATGGCTCCGCGATCGGGGCCGGCGCGACGACGTGGACGTATCGGTCCACACGCCACAGCCATCACCTCTGCCCGTGGCCGGTGTCGATGCCAGCGCGACGATGGCTCGGGAACTGGATCGCTACGGGATCGGATTCCATCCCGAACGCCAACCGAAGTCCATCGCGGACGGGACGGTCACGTTCGGCGACGGTTCGACCGAGGGCTATGACCTGCTCCTTGGTGTGCCGGCTCACGTGGCGCCTCCCGTCTTGGTTGATGCGGGGCTCACGGGTAAGAGCGGTTGGATAGAGCCGGACCGGGAGACACTCGCAACGGGCTTCGAACGCGTCTACGCGGTGGGTGACTGCACGCACATCCCGAACGCGAAGGGCGCGCTCCCAAAGGCGGGGGTATTCGCCGAGAGTGAGGGCATCGTGGCAGCCGACAACATCGCTGCCGACCTGGGCATGGGGAAGGGTGCTGTTCTGGACGGTATGGGGTTCTGTTTCCTCGAGTTCCCGGGTCGTCGCGCGGCCACCGTCGAAGGCGACTTCCTGGCTGAGCCGGAGCCTGCCGTGACGTTGTCACCCCCCAGCGAAGAGACGTTCAGGGCGAAGGAGGCATTCGTCGCCGAACGACTCGACCGGTGGCTCTGATCCGACAACGAGACGTGGTTGGGCCGGTACCTAAGTACTTACGGCCCCCGTACGAACGGCTCTAAGAAAGATCTCCGTTCTCTTCCAAACTAGGCATTGTGTCTAGGGAAGAGCGAGGATGGACGGGACCGAGCTGGTTAAAGACGAAACGACCGAGTCGCTCAAGATCCTGCTGGAGTCAACGCGGTCACTCCTGAGGAGCACTTCCCCCGAAGAGGTGGTGGGGATCTTGATGCGGACCGTGAGGATGGCGGGCGGGCAGCTCGTCCCTGCCGCCGATGCAAGCTCGGACACCACTCCGTTGGACATCTCGCTCGGGCAGGGAGCTCCGTTGCTCGCCGACCTACCGAAGAGAGGTCTGGTTTCCCGTTCGTTCCCGCGCCTCGTAGAGGATGCGCGTTGGATGGTTCATCGGCTCGAGCACCTGGAGCGGGTAGAAGAAGACGCTACCGTCGACGCGCTCACGGGGT
>JBKHYB010000327.1:0-2328 GCA_046565725.1 Actinomycetota bacterium | reverse complement strand
GAGCCTTCGACGATGCTCTGGAGTTGGTCTATCAGCAGGTCACGGCTGATCTTTATCCCGTGTCTGCCTAGAACCTTGCGGTATTCGGGGAACCTGGTCACGAGGTCGATCGCGACGCTCTCGAAAGCGTGGCGGGCGATGCGTTCGCGCGAGGCGTAGTCCATCAGGTTGAACAGGAAGAGGTGCTCGTCGTCGCTCCGTGGCTCGATCAGGATGATGTCCACGTCCGGGTGAGCATGCTGGATGATCTCGAGCTCTTTCTCAACCTGGGCTTGGGCCATGATCCGGAACGTCTGCGCCGCGATGTGCGGGAACCCCTTCTCGGAGACGTGGCGAGAGGGAAGGCCTGTGGCCGTGGGTAGGAGATGGCGAACGTCGTGGACGTAAGGGACGAGTGGATTAACGACGACCACGAGCTTGGCCCCGTGCGCGATCGCGATGTCGATATTGGTCGTCGAGCGGAGACCACCGTCCATGTAGACGTCGTTGCCGATCTGTCGGGGTGAGTACAGGAGAGGGATGGCGGTCGATGCTGCCGCCGCTTCCGAGATGGGGACGTCTGTATTCCGGTCGACCCCGAACACCCTGCGCTGAGCGGTGTCGAAGTTCGTTGCAGTGATGAACAGACGACCCCGGGTATCGCGGAAACGGTTGCTCCGTCCGGCCTGTGTCAGCAGCTCTCGTAAGTACCTTTCGATGCCGTCCGTCGTGTAGACGCCCGGAGGCATCCCTTCGGCGATCGCTCCAAGGCCGTCCATGACCGACGTCGTGAACGGATGTCCCACGTACCTGCGAAGAGCTCCGATGACGCCGATCGGCCATCTGATCGCGGAGCGGGCGATCCCGCGGCGATCGGTGGTCATGATCTCTCTGGCGTCGATCGCGGGGATCGAAGCCGATTCGTGGCCGAGGTTGGCCAGCATCAGGTCTTCGGGCGTTATCCGGTTGGCCAGGCATGCTGCGATCACGGATCCCGCCGAGGTGCCGACGTAGATGTCGAAGTCGTTCACCGAAGCGTGGCCGCTCATGGCGTTCATCGCGGTCAGGACGCCCAGGTGATAAGCCGCCCCGGTTATCCCGCCCCCGCCGAGGACGAGCGCGGTGCGGCCCGATCGCGATCGAGCGTCTGAGTCCCCCTTGATCCGGGAGCGCCCTTTGGAGAGGTGGATGACCGTACCCATCGCCGCCCACATTAACGGGTCAAGCTTGAGGGGAAGTGTCTTGGCCGCGGGAGGGCGTTTCGGGGGCAGTTAGACTGTCGCATCCCGGGCGGTTAGCTCAGCGGGAGAGCGCTTCGTTCACACCGAAGAGGTCACTGGTTCGATCCCAGTACCGCCCACCCCACCGTTCCGGCGTCTCGCCCCGGCCGTGGCCCTTCTCTCGGCCCTCAGCCCAGGGAACTTCCGCTGAGCGTCAGTTATCTGGGCCGAGGCGGCCTCACGCCCATCCGGTGGGCCGCTATCGTTCCTCGGACCGGATAGTCGCTCGATCGGAACCCGCGCAAGATGCATAGGATCGCTGTACTCGCCGCCGTGCTGACGGCTCTGCTCCCAGCTTGTGGCGGCGGGCCCGAGACGCCCGAGCTGTTCCCCGCGGCCTGCCGCCTCCCGTCCCCGGTGGGCGAGGTCGACGTCTCGAAGGTTCCCGACGGGCTGTTGGTGGATCAACGCTCCCAGGTACGCAGCATCGAGCGCATCGACGGATTGCTGGTGGTGGCTATGAACGTGCCGATGAGCGTGACCCAGGCCTACGAGGCTTATCTGAACGTGCTGAGGGAACCTCCCTACGACCTGATCGGTAACGAGAACGAGGGCTTCGAGATGGAGATCTACGCCCGGGACCGAAGCACGGGAGATTTCGTCGCGGTGCAAGCGCGCAATCCGGGGTGTACCGAGGCCGTCTCTATCTATCTGCAGGTGGGCAAGGTGTCCTCACCCGTGGGCAAGGGAGGTCCTCCTTCCTGGAGCTAACGGCGCCGTCCCCGGCGAGGGGGCCGAGGCGCCTTGGGGGCGGGGACGGGCCAAGACGTGGCGAGCGATCTGATCAGTTTGTTATGGGCGCAGTCGGTATGCCAGTGCTCGTGATCCCACGGTGGGTCGGCATCGAGGTAAGCGACGAAGGTGTGGGATGCACCGACCCCTATGGGCTCCCGACAGGCCGGGCAGACGTAGAGCTTCTTGGCGATCGAGAACGAGAGCCTCAGGCGCTCCCCCTCGTAGGTCTCACCCTGGAGGCTCTGACGCCGGTTCGGTAGTTCCACCCGGTGAGAGTAGGGCGAAAAGGACATTTCGGAGTTACTTTCTCGCGCAACTATCTTCCGGCTCGAGA
>JBKHYB010000326.1:0-2329 GCA_046565725.1 Actinomycetota bacterium | reverse complement strand
GGAAGAAGCCCTGTTTCGAGATCCCATCGGGGAAGCGCTGGAACGACAGGGGCCGGCCGCGGAGATGAGGCAGCATCCGATCCGCAACCGCGAGGTGATGATCGATCAGGTCCCCCTTAGTTATCTCGTCGTCGGGGAAGAAGACCTTCGTCTCGTTAGACGTTTCCACCGTGACGCGCCCGAACCTCAACCGTCGTCGATCAGTCGATGCACTCACCTCCGAACACCTACTACCCACCGGGGAACGACCGAGTCCTCGAGCGAGAACCTCGACCGAAAAGCCCCGTTAGACATGTTCCCATCGGCCGGTTCATTGGATAGCGTTCCCGCAACGGGTTGCCTTCAGGCATCCAGGGACGATGGGGGTTTGACATGAGCAGCCGGAAGTCGGGCGGAACCAGATCCACCGAAGCCTTACGGGCGGTGCCTCTCTTCGCGGGCCTCACCGACAAGGAACTCAAACAGATAGCCCAGCAGACTAAAGAGGTCTCCTTCCCCGCCGGCACCGCGATCTGCACCGAAGGCGAGAAGGCCGTCGGCATGCACGTCGTGCTCGACGGTGAAACGAAGGTTCAGATCGGCGGACGCACGAGGAGAAGGATGGGACCGGGCTCGTTCTTCGGGGAGGTCGCGATCCTCGACGGGGGGCCGAGGTCTGCAACCGTTATCGCGGAAACCGACGTACGCACGATCGCCCTCCCCTTCTGGAACTTCAAGAACGTTCTGAAAGAGAACCCGAAGATCGCACTGAAGATGCTGGAAGAGGTCGCGTCGAGACTCCGCGAAACGGGCACCGACCTCAACTCTTGACCCGTGCTCTCTTGATGGTGAGCCCTCACGGTGGAACAGGGCCCCCCATCAGACGAGCGCCAAGAGACCGAGGGCCAACATCCAGCTCGCGAGGGACCCAACAAGGAAGTATTCCGTGGCCGAGTGGATATCCCCCTGACCTTCACTGCTTATCTCTGGGAAACGCAGCAAGCCCTTAGCCGTAGCCACCACGGCTGCTGCAGTCAGGTTCCCGGTCAAACCGAATCCGAAGATCAGGATGCGTTCCATCGGGCCGATGAACCGTCCTCCCCTCAGACGTTGCTGGATGGCTACCGGCGTTCCTGTTACGACCAAGAGAAGCCGTACCAGAGCATTCGAGGTTCCTCCTAGGAACGTGAGGCATCCCACCACGGTAAGAACCGAAGCCGGCGATCGCCCTTGCAATATGTCGAACGGCGATCGATCTAGAAAGCGTGCGAGGTGTCCACCATCGGGACTCGGCCACCATGCGGCAGAAGCAGCGACGATGAACAAGGCACCGCCCGCTGCGGACGCCAGCAGGACCGCTCGTCGACTCGTCATCCGACCTACTGCGCGACCCCATAACCACGACGCGGTTGACACGGCCGTAACGATGGTCAGGACCAGGGTTGCAAAGGGCTCTGATCCGACCACGATCGCAAAGAGCGTGGCCGACGATGTTCCTACGGCTACTCCCAGATAGGCCCGCCCACCGCGCTGAGGTTCGCCGGATGGAGCAGCGATCAGATCCGTGATCCCCACGGCTGCCAACCAGATGCCGAAGGCCTCCATCAGAGGGCGCCTTTGATCGCCTCGTGTGCCCGCAGGATGGCGAAGGTTCCGTTGCGGGATGACCTTTGGGACACCGCCGACTGCGAAACGCCCTGCCGACCAGCGATCTCTTTCTGGCTCAGGCCGTTCATCATGCCGAGCACCACGGCACCGTCTCTCTCATCCATCCCTTCTATCAGTGAGTCACGACACAAAAGGAAAGCTTCGATCGCTGCGGTCACCACCTCCGGGCCGTCTCCCCGGAAGGCGGTACGCCACCCTCGCGGTGCCCCTTTCCGCCCAGCAGCCTCGGCGACGGTCGACAACGCTTCTCGCGCCGTCCACCATGCTGGTCCGTCTTGCGCGAATGGAAGCCGCTCGGCGTCGAAGATCTGAACCGTCCCCCATCCCAAACCGAACCGCGCGTCGCTCACGCCAAGGAGTTCAAGCCGGACGATGAGGGCGGCATCAAGCGCATCGGATACGGAGCTGTAGAGCCCTTGAAACTCGTCACCAACGGTGAAACTGAGTGGCTGCACTGCCCGGATCCGATCGTTCACCCCGGCCAGCACCGCCTCGACCCGTTGATGGAGCAGTCCCCGGTCGGGGGTGGTCCGCGAAGCCACGAGATCGCCTATCACCGAGGCATAGGGCTTCATGCGATCCGGTTTTATAAGAGAGCCACTCATATCCCATGTTTATCACACATCGTCTAATGTTTTGAGTTGATTAGGCTCTACCTAATAGTCAGAGCTCACGGCCATGA
>JBKHYB010000325.1:0-2331 GCA_046565725.1 Actinomycetota bacterium | reverse complement strand
GTAGAAGTGCCCGTGAACGACTATCCGTACAGCCACAGCACCGCGAGCGGCGGCAGGGTGACGAGAGCCGAGTGTTCCAGGCCGTGCCAGGGAACCCGCTCGGGGATCACTTCGCCCATGTTGCCCATGTTCGTTCCACCGTAGATCTCTGCATCGGTGTTGAGTATCTCCTGGAACGGGCGGTCGGAGGGCAGACCCACACGGAACCCGTGCCGAGGCACCGGCGAGAGGTTGGCTACGCAGACGAGGTCCCGGTCACCGTTCGGCGAGTGCCGGTAGAAGGAGATGGCGTTGTTGTCCGCGTCGTTCGCATCGATCCATCGGAATCCTTCCGGCGAATGGTCGAACTCCCAGAGGGCCGGGATGCCCTTGTACGCCTTGTTGAGGTCGGCGACGAGTCGTTGGACCCCGTGATGCATCGGGTCGTCGAGCAGGTGCCAATCGAGGCTGTTGTCGTGGTTCCACTCGCGTTCTTGCGCGATCTCGCCACCCATGAACAACAGGTTCTTACCGGGATGGGCCCACATGTAGGCGTAGAGCGAGCGCAGGTTCGCGAAGCCTTGCCAGCGGTCGCCCGGCATCTTCCCGATCAGCGAACCCTTCCCGTGAACGACCTCATCGTGGCTGAGCGGCAGGACGAAATTCTCGCTCCACGCATAGACGAGGGAGAAGGTCAGGTTGTTGTGGTGGTAGCGGCGGTAGATCGGCTCCTTATCGAAATAGTCGAGCGTGTCGTGCATCCATCCCATGTTCCACTTGAAGCCGAAGCCGAGCCCCCCGAGGTGCACCGGCCTTGACACCCCGGGCCACGCGGTGGATTCCTCCGCGATCATCAGCACACCGGGGTGCTCCCCGTGCACGACGGTGTTCAACTCCTTCAGGAAGCCGATCGCTTCGAGGTTCTCCCGGCCCCCGTACTCATTGGGGATCCATTCACCCTGTTCGCGGGAGTAGTCGAGGTACAGCATGGAAGCCACCGCATCGACCCGAAGACCATCGACGTGGAACTCCTCGATCCAGTACAGGGCGTTCGAGATCAGGAAGTTGCGCACCTCGTTGCGTCCGTAGTTGAAAACGAGTGTTCCCCAGTCGGGGTGCGCGCCCTTTCGAGGGTCCTCGTGCTCGAAGAGAGCGGTTCCATCGAAGCGGCCGAGCGCCCATTCGTCGCGGGGGAAGTGCGCGGGAACCCAGTCGACGATCACGCCGATGTCGGCGTTGTGCATCGTGTCTACGAATGCCTTGAAATCATCCGGGGAGCCGAAGCGTGCCGTCGGAGCGAAGTAATGGCTCACCTGATATCCCCAGGAACCGCCGAAGGGGTGCTCGGCTACGGGCATCAGCTCGACGTGGGTGAAGCCCATCTCTCTGCAGTAGTCGGCGAGCTGTTCGGCGAGATCCCGATAGCTCAGGGGCTCACCGTCCGGGGTCTGCCGCCACGAACCGAGATGAACCTCGTAGATCGACATGGGTTCGGAATGGGCATCCCCCTGCTTCCGCCGCTCCATCCACCGATCGTCGGTGAACGGGTAGGCGCTCTCATGGACGACCGCTGCATTGTTCGGTGGGACTTCGGTCCGGAACGCGAACGGGTCGGTCTTCAGGATGAGCCTGCCGTCGGCCGTGATCAGTTCGAACTTGTAGATGTCGCCGGGCCCGACGTCTGGAAGGAACAGTTCCCAGATGCCCGAGGACCCCAGCAGCCTCATCGGTGACAGGCGCCCGTCCCATGAGTTGAAGCCCCCCACCAAGCGCACGCTGCGAGCGTTAGGCGCCCATACCGCGAAGCTGGTTCCCTCGACCCCGTCTATCACCCGAGGATGAGCCCCCATCTTCTCCCACAGCCGCCGGTGCGTGCCCTCGCCGACAAGGTACGTGTCCATCTCGCCGAGGGTCGGCAGGAACGCGTACGGGTCCCGGAGGCGGAACGTCTGCCCGTGGGGGTAGTCCACCTCGAGCTCGTAATCCTTCAGTGGCTCCTCGACGACACCCTCGAAGACCCCGGCGTTGTGGATCTTCTCGAGCTTCGCTACGGCTTCGCCGCCGACCAGTACGCGCACCTCGGAGGCATCCGGTCGGAAGGCTCTGATCGTGATGCCGTCTGGCACAGGGTGCCGTCCCAAGACACTGTGTGGGTCGCCCAGTTCGCCTCGTACCAGTTGCTCGATCCGTGGGTCCATCTTCGGTTCCGTCAAAGCTTCTCGCCCCTCTCGATGATCTTTTCGATCCCGCGCAGAGGTATCCGTACCCAATCGGGTCGCGCTCCTAGCTCGTACCCCACCTCATAGACGGCTTTCTCGAGTTCGAAGAAGTCGAGCAGCAGCAAGATCGAAC
>JBKHYB010000324.1:0-2333 GCA_046565725.1 Actinomycetota bacterium | reverse complement strand
CCCTCGACCTTCCTCGCGACGCGCTCATCGTGTTCACGGGGATCTCCGGTTCGGGGAAGTCCTCCCTGGCTTTCGACACGATCTATGCCGAGGGGCAGCGGCGCTATGTCGAATCACTGTCCGCCTACGCTCGTCAGTTCTTGGGGCAGATGGACAAGCCGGACGTCGACTTCATCGAGGGGCTATCACCCGCGATCTCCATCGACCAGAAGTCCGCTCCCAAGAACCCCCGTTCGACGGTCGGGACTATCACCGAGATCTACGACTACCTCCGACTCCTGTACGCGAGGATCGGCAAACCACACTGCCACCAGTGCGGGCGTCCGGTTGCCCGGCAGACTCCGGAACAGATCGTCGATCAAGTGATGCAGCTTCCTGAGGGGACCAAGTTCCAGGTGCTCGCGCCTCTGGTCCGATCTCGTAAGGGGGAGTTCACCAACCTCTTCGAGGATCTCTCGCGCCGGGGGTTCGTGCGTGCCCGCGTCGATGGAGAGGTCCGGGAGCTCAGCGAGAAGATCCGCCTCGACCGCTACTTCCAACACGACATCGACGTGATCGTCGACCGTCTCGTGATGAAAGAGGGGATCGGTTCCCGGCTGACGGACTCCATCGAGACCGCCTTGAAGCTGGCGGAGGGAACCGCAGCGATCGATATCACCGACGGCGGCGACGAAGACATCTTGTTCTCCGAGCAGTTCGCATGCCTCAACTGTGGCATCTCCTTCGATGAGCTCGCCCCTCGGAACTTCTCTTTCAACTCGCCTTACGGAGCATGCGACAGATGTGACGGCCTCGGAACTCACCTCGAGGTTGATCCCGAACTCGTGATCAAGGATCCGGATCTGTCCATCCGCGACGGAGCGATCGCGCCGTGGTCGGGCAGGAGCCTGGAGTATTTCGACCGGCTGCTCGAGTCCGCCGCGAAGACCTTCGGGTTCAAGCTCGATACGCCTTGGAAGAAGCTTCCCAAGAAGGTTCAGGAACTGATCCTGTTCGGGAACGAGGACGAGGAGATCCACGTCCGGTATCGCAACCGGTACAACCGGATCCGCGCCTACTGGACGGTCTTCGAAGGTGTCATCACGTGGCTCGAGCGACGGCGCTCCGAGACCGATTCCGACTACGCCCGCGAGCGTTACGAACAGTATTTCCGGGAGGTCGCTTGTCCGGCCTGTGGCGGGGCGCGCCTGCGTCCGGAATCACTCGCGGTCACGATCGGCGGCGTCAACATCCACGAGCTGACGAACATGTGCATCAGCGATACCGATGCCTTCCTGCGCAAGCTGGAACTCAACGACCGTGAGATGACGATCGGGGAACGCGTCCTTAAGGAGATCCACGCCCGACTCGGCTTCCTTCTGGATGTGGGACTGGACTACCTGACCCTTGCGCGCAGTTCGGCGACCCTGGCCGGGGGAGAAGCTCAACGCATCCGCCTCGCAACCCAGATCGGGTCTGGCCTGGTGGGGGTCCTTTACGTGCTGGACGAACCCTCCATCGGGCTTCATCAGCGAGACAATCGCCGCTTGATCGACACCCTGATCAGGCTTCGCGATCTCGGCAACACGCTGATAGTCGTGGAGCACGATGAGGACACGATCCGGACCGCCGACTGGATCGTCGACATCGGGCCGGGAGCCGGAGAGGCAGGCGGTGACGTCGTCTACTCCGGTCCACTGCCGGGGCTGACCAAGACGAAGCGTTCGATAACGGGGGACTACGTCGCCGGACGGCGATCGATCCCGCTGCCCACGGAACGCAGGGAGCCCGACGACAGGGGCGAGATCCTGGTGCGGGGAGCTCGTCAGCACAACCTCAAGGAGATCGACGTCGCCTTCCCACTGGGGCGGTTCACCGCGGTCACGGGAGTCTCCGGCTCGGGGAAGTCGACCCTGGTGAACGAGGTCCTGTTCCGGGCCGTGCACCAGGCTCTCAACCGGAACGCTCGTTTGGTGCCGGGCAAGCACAAGGCCGTGGAGGGGCTCGACCTGATCGACAAGGTGATCGACATCGATCAGAGCCCTATCGGCCGAACGCCCCGGTCGAACCCGGCGACCTACACGGGCATGTTCGACCACATCCGGAAACTGTTCGCGAAAACGCAGGACGCTCGTCGCAAGGGGTATCAGCCGGGCCGGTTCTCGTTCAACGTCAAAGGCGGCCGCTGCGAGGCGTGCGCCGGCGACGGCACCATCAAGATCGAGATGCACTTCCTGCCGGACGTGTACGTGCCCTGCGAGGTCTGCAAGGGCCAGCGCTACAACCGCGACACCCTCGACATCACCTTCAAGGGCAAGAACGTGGCCGAGGTGCTCGACCTGCCCTGCGAGGAG
>JBKHYB010000323.1:0-2343 GCA_046565725.1 Actinomycetota bacterium | reverse complement strand
TCATCGAGCATCGTCGGGCACCTTACCGCCCTAAAAGAAGCTCGCCGTAGAGAGCCTTGATATCCGACAGGAGTCGGGCCTTGTCGAAGCGATCCCGCACGCGTTCCCGGCCAGCCGCCCCCATCTTTGCGCGCAGGTCCACGTCGGCCAGCAGGCGATCCAGCGCCTCACATATCCCATCGACGTCTCCGGCCGGCATGAGGAGGCCCGTAACCCCGTCGTCGACAACAGCTCGCACCCCACCAACATCGGTGGAAACCACCGGCTTAGCAGCCGCCGAAGCTTCGATCAGCGACACGGGGGTTCCTTCGTTCCGGCTGGTCAACACGACGACATCGAGGTCCGCGACGGCACTCGCTACATCGGTCCACCATCCGACCATGTGGACCCGGTCTTCCAACCCCAACTCTGCGCGCAAGGCCTCGATCCTTTGCCGCCTGTCACCATCGCCGAGGACCGCCAAGTGAACGCCGTCGACACGAGCGATGGCACGGAGCAGGGTTTCGTGGTCCTTGATCGGGGCCAACCTCCCCAGCACCCCGACGAACGGCACTCCTTCGTCGACCCCGATGGATGCACGCAACGCTCCGGATGGTCCCTCTATCTCGAGCAGCGGAGAGAGATCGAAGCCCAGAGGGATCACGCGCCATTGTTCCCGGCGCCCTATGCCTAGTTCCAGCAGTTCATCCCGGATGTGCTCGCTCACAGCGATCAAAGCGTCGGTCCTGTCCGCGAGGCGGCGCTCCACCCGTAGGAAGATCTCTCGAACGGGCGCGGAGAAGTAACCATCGAGAACGTGCCCATGAAAGGTGTGGACAACAACCGGCCGCTTCTTAGATGCGATGGCCGCTCGGCGGGTCAAGGTCCCGGCCTTGGCCGTGTGGGTATGCACCAGGTCGAAGCCACGGCCGACGATCCGCCGCAGCTCCCGATAGGCACGGACGTCGTCGCCGGGAGACATCGGGCGAACCAAGGAGATCCGCTCCGGGGACACGTCTGGGTCCGACAGCTCACCTTCACCTTGCTGGGGCCTCCCGGTCACCAGGGCGGTCTCGTAGAAGGGCCGCAGCTCTTTGGTTAACAAGAGGGCCTGGCGGGCGGGGCCGCCGATGTTGAGCCGCGTGATGACCCGCAGGATCCGTTGGCGATCGCTCACGCGGAGAGCACCTTCTGTTTGTCAACGACTTCGCGGTGCCACATCTCCAGCATCAGCAGGTTCCACACCTGGGCCGATCGTTCCTCGCCATCCATGTGGCGATCCACGACCATCCTTACGGTAGCGGGGTCGAGATAAGTGGATGTTCGGGCATCATGAGCAAGCAGCGTGTCATGTAGCAATTCCTTTAGGGGGCCTCGAAGCCACTGTCCGACCGGAACGGCGAAACCCATCTTGGGACGAGAGGTGTTCTCCTTCGGCAATAGATCTGCGAACGTCTTTCGCAAGATGTATTTGCTCGTGCGGCCCTTGAGCTTCATGTCTACCGGTAGACGAGCAGCGAAAGACATCACCTCTTGATCCAGGAAGGGGGATCGTGCTTCCAAAGAGTTGGCCATCGATGCGATGTCCACTTTCACCAAGAGGTCGTAAGGGAGATAGGAACGGACGTCGACAGACATCGCAGCGTCGACCGGATGCAGCTTGTCGGTACCTTCGAAAAGGGACGCGAACCACCGACGCGACCATCCCCCCATCGCCTCTCTGGCTTCTGGACGCAATAGAGAATCCCGCTCCACTTCGGAGAAGTAACCGGACCACCGTGCGTAACGGGTGGCGGGATCCTCACCCAAGACCTCGGTGAAACGCTTCGCCTTCCTTCTCAGTGTTTTGGGGTCTGACGATTCCCGAAGCAAGCGTGAGAGCAAGCGGATACCAGGAGCGGCACCAGGCACCGACCCGATCCTGTGCGCCAAAGCATTGCCCCAGTACCGTTCGTAGCCGGCGAAACTCTCGTCTCCGCCATCGCCGTTCAGCGCGACCGTGACGTGATCACGGGTGAGCTTTGCAACGTAGTAGGTGGGTACCGCCGAAGAATCGGCGTACGGCTCTCCGTAATGCCTGATAAGAAGCGGCAGCACCTCCAAGGCATCGGGTTTGACGACGAACTCATGGTGATCGGTACCCCACATCTCGGCGATCCGACGGGCATGCACCAACTCGTCATAGGCCTGCTCCTCGAAACCTATAGAGAACGTCTTGACCGGCTCGTCCGACAGCTGCGCCATGAGCCCGACCTCGTCCTGGCGGTTCCAGCGTTCGACGATCCGCCCGTCGCGGAACTGCAGGATGGTGATGGCTTCGAGGTGCAGGCGCCTGTTGCTCGGCGCCACCCCCATCAGCGGTGC
>JBKHYB010000322.1:0-2343 GCA_046565725.1 Actinomycetota bacterium | reverse complement strand
ACGGCGACCACAGGCTGGGCCGCCGGGAGCACCTCGAGCGCCGCGGCCGGCGACTTGCGCTGAAGCTCCGGGAGTGCGCCGACCAGCCCGGAGACCAACGCGCACACGGCCAGGACCGTGGCGGTGATGCGCTCACCGTCCTCTTCCAGCCTCTTGATCTCCTCCAGGTAGTCCTCGACGCCCCTCATGACCCCCATCATAGGCCGCCAAGGTGCCCTCTCGGGGGTCCGGATAGGCCCCCGACCAGGACTTTCGCGATTCGCAGCGAAAAGAACGGTGTGCTAGCGTCGATGCTCGTGTTCGCGGGACGCAAGAGCCTTCCTCTACGCTCGGCCCTCGTCGCGACGGCTCTTCTGATCAGTGTCGTGCCCCTCATCGGGGGCTCGGCGGCCGGCGCGAGCAAGGCCGACGATCTTCGGGCTCGTCTGGACGAGATCCAGGCGGAGCTTGACGCGGCGACCGCCAAGGTCGAAGCCGCCCATGCTCTAGAGGAAACGCTCGAGACGAGGAGGGATCAACTCGCCCGTGAGTTGATCAACCTCAAGAAGAAGATGGTCAAACTCGAAGAAGAGGTGGCCGTCCGCGCAGCCGCGCTCTATAAGTCTGGTGGGACCGGGGTGCTCGACGTGCTGTTGAACTCCGAGGACTTCGCCGCCCTCTCGGATAGTGCCGAGATCCTCTCGCAGGCCAACGTCGACGACGCCGATGCCTTCATCGAGCTGTCGCGCGCCAAGGCCCGTGCGAAGGAGATCACCGAGGAGCTCGAAGCGAAGAACGCCGAGCTTCAGAAGACCGAAGAGCTGTTGAAAGACCAGGCGTCGGAACTCCAAGCGAAGTTCAACGCGGTGGCGGCGGAGTACGAGGCGCTGAAGGAAGAGCTGGCCGAGTCCGAGCCGGCAACCGTCTCTCAGGCTGCTCCTCAGATCAAGGCGTCGGGTGACATGGTGTGTCCGGTCGGTGGCCCGACCTCGTTCGTGGATTCCTGGGGGGCGCCCCGTTCGGGTGGTCGCACCCACCAGGGTGTCGACATGATGGCGGCCCACGGAACCCCGCAGCTCGCGATCGTCTCCGGAACCATCACCTACGCGGGCTACTCCAGCCTCGGCGGCAACGTGCAGTACCTCTCCGGTGACGACGGCAACCTCTACGTCTACGTTCACCAGGCCGAGAACGCCGTGACCGGCGGTCATGTCCAGGCCGGCCAGGTCATCTCTTATGTCGGCGACACCGGTAATGCCGCGGGCAACCCCCACCTCCACTTCGAGTACCACCCAGGTGGGGGCGCAGCGGTCAACCCCTACCCACTGGTCGCATCTCTCTGTTAACAAGGGCTCTATGGAGCCTTTGATCATCACGGTCTGCGGCGTGGGGGCCGAGCTCACGAAAGAGCAGCAGCCGAACCTGCCGATCACTCCCGACGAGCTCGCCCGCGATGCGGTCGAGTGCAGGGAGGCGGGCGCGAGCATCTACCACCTGCACGTACGGGACGAGTCCGGCGCTCCGACGATGGACGTCGAAAGGTTCAGCGCGGCTCTCGACGCGATCCGGTCTGCTACCGATCTCATCGTCCAGTTCACCAGTGGCGGTGCCGTGACGGACACGGAAGAGCAGCGAGTGGCCCCGCTGGAACTCAAGCCGGAGATGGCGTCGCTCACGACCGGCACGGTCAACTTCGGAGACGAGGTTTTCCTTAACCCCCAAGGTTTGATCGAGCGGTTCTACCTGAAGATGCGCAGCCTCGGGATCATGCCCGAGTTCGAGATCTTCGAGGCCGGGATGATCGCCAACGCCGAGCGCCTCTATGCCGAGCACGGCGACGGCCACCACCTCCATTTCGATCTCGTGCTGGGCGTTCCCGGCGGCATGCCGGCATGGCAAGACTCGGTCGGCTTCCTCTCGGCTCACCTTCCCGAGGGTGCGACGTGGAGCGCGACGGGGATAGGGAAGTCCCATCTTCCCGTCACCGAAGCTGCTCTCAGCCTGGGGGGACACGTTCGAACCGGGTTCGAGGACGTTCGCTATCTCGCTCCCGGCCGGCTCGCCACTTCCAACGCTGAGTTGATCGAACGGGTCGCGACCATGGCGCGGTCCATGGGTAGGGAGGTCGCCGGCCCCGACCAGGCGCGCCAACTACTAGGTATCGGCTGAGCTTTCCGATACGCTGTCTCGTGATGACAGAAGGACTTAAGCGTCGACTCGTCGAGCGGATCATGGATCCGAGTTATCTGGACGGTCTGGCGGAACGATCGATGGAGGAACTCCGCTCGATGCGGGAGGAGTGTCGCGAGGGCGAGAACGAGCTCTCCTTCGAGCGCCGTCTCTGCCAGGCGCGCATCGATATCC
>JBKHYB010000321.1:0-2362 GCA_046565725.1 Actinomycetota bacterium | reverse complement strand
CCTCGATCTCTACTCGTGGCCGTCGGAGGTGGGCGCCGGTATAGCGATCTGGCATCCGAAAGGGGCGATCGTCCGCAAGACCCTCGAGGATCTCTCCCGGGAGATGCACCTGGAACGCGGTTACGACCCGGTGTACACGCCACACATCGGGCGCTCGACGCTGTGGGAGACCTCGGGGCACCTCGGCTTCTATGCGGAGGGGATGTACCCGCCCATGGAACTGGAAGGCGCGACCTATTACGCGAAGCCCATGAATTGTCCGTTCCACGTGCTCGTCTACCGCAGCAGGACGCGTTCGTACCGGGAGCTGCCGGTGAGGTTGTCGGAGTTGGGGACGGTCTATCGCAACGAGAGGAGCGGCGTTATCTCGGGGCTGTTACGGGCTCGAGGTTTCACCCAGGACGACGCCCACATCTTCTGTCGTCCGGATCAACTCGTGGACGAGTTGGTCGGGGCCATCGATTTCTTCCGGGCTCTGTACTCGACCGTGGGCTTGGGTCCGGACCGTGTGCGCTTCTCGACGCGTCCGGAGAAGTCCGTGGGCTCCGACGAGCTGTGGGACCTGGCCGAGTCCGCAATCCCTGCGGCTCTGGAGCGAGCGGGACTCGATTACTCGATCGATGAGGGTGACGGCGCTTTCTACGGGCCCAAGATCGATATCGACGTTCGCGACGCCATCGGTCGTTACTGGCAGGTGGCGACGATCCAGGCCGACTTCCAGATCCCCGAACGTTTCGGGATCGAGTACACGGACGCCGATGGGAGCCGCAAGGTGCCCGTCATGGTTCACCGCGCCCTCTTCGGTTCGGTCGAGCGATTCGTAGGTGTACTCGTCGAGCATTTCGCAGGAGCTTTCCCCACCTGGCTCGCGCCCGTGCAGGCCGTTGTGATCCCGATCGCCGATCGTCATGCGGATTACGCATCCAAGGTGGTCAACGACCTCAAGCAGGCTGGAGTGCGCGCGGAGTTGGATGACAGCGACAACACCATGGGTGCGAAGATCCGCAACAACCAGCTTCAGAGGGTGCCTTACATGCTGATCGTCGGCGACAACGAAGCCTCGTCCCAGACGGTCTCGGTCAGGCCCCGCAGCGGCGACGAGAGGCGCGATGTTGGTCTGGACGGCTTCATCTCTTCGATCACAGCCGAGATCGCCAACCGTGATGTCGAGCTGTCTTCCTGACGCATGGATCGTCTGTGGAGTCCTTGGAGGATGCAGTACGTGACCGGAGCTGATGTGGCCAACGCCGGCGGCTGCGTGTTCTGCGACCACCTTGCGGCGGGCGACGACGAGGGAGCTCACATCCTCTTTCGGGGCGAGGGCGTCTTCGTTCTGCTGAATGCCTTCCCCTACAACACGGGCCATCTGATGGTGGCTCCGCTGCGTCACGTCGGGGACCTCGCCGACCTCGAACCGGCCGAGAGGGCGGAGCTGCATGAGGTCACCTACCGGGCGGTCGAGGCCGTCCGTGAAGCGATGAACCCGGATGGTTTCAACATCGGCATGAACCTGGGATCGGCGAGTGGAGCCGGCATCCCGGGCCACCTTCACATGCACGTCGTCCCGAGGTGGACCGGGGATACGAACTTCATGACGACCATAGGCGAGGCGAAGGTTCTGCCCGAGATGTTGGCCGATACGGACCGGAAGCTCAGGCCCCTGTTCTCCCGCTGAGAGCGTCTAGCCCCCGGTCCACGTCTCTCGACACATCGATCACCTCGTCGGTCCCGTCCAGACCCCCGGTTTCGACAACGGCGATCCAGAAGACGTAATCGTCGCGAGCGAAGAACGTCATGTCGGCGATGCCCTCCTCGGCCGGCCACCTCATCCCGACCGAGTCGGGAACGCCCGTGACGGTGAAGGTTTCGCTCGCGTCCGCGCAGGCGAGACCCACCAGTGCGGCCCTAAGGTCGTCGGCCTGGGATGCGTCGGGCAAGCGATAGATCTCGGCGTGCAGATCGAAGTTGGGGCGGCCCCACTTGGCGTAGTAGGAGTTCTCCAGGTTCGCCCGATCGAGGACCGCTGCGAAGCCGTGATCGTCGGAGTCCGATACCGAGAAGCTGGTGGCGTCGAGGATCACGTAACCCTTGTCCGCGGGATCCTCCGGTAGTAGACGTTGCATGATCGCCACCTCGGGGAGCTCGGGATCGTCACCGGGCGGTGTGCGGACGTCGTCGAGCTGCTTGCACACGCCGCGTGCAGGTACCAGGAACGACCCCTTGGCTCCATCCTGAAGTAAGAGCGGCAGCACGCTGAGGGCGAGGGTGACGGTGAGGATCGCCGCGCCGTCCAGCCTTCTCAGTAACCTCACCTTCTTGCGATCGCTGGCGCTGGGACGAACCTCTGCTAGATCTGCCTGGG
>JBKHYB010000320.1:0-2394 GCA_046565725.1 Actinomycetota bacterium | reverse complement strand
TGCGCGACGCCTTTGGGTCTGAAGCAGGCCGCCGCAGAGAAGTGCAAGAACATCGCGGTGGTCGGGGTGTCCTGCGAGTCCACCGCGGTGCGCCAGATCGCGGCCGCGGGTATCAAGAGGTGGACACGGAACGTCCGGTTGGTCTTGGGGCTGATGTGCACCGAAACCTTCGACTACGAAGCGTTCATCGTAGGCAAGCTCCAGCACGAGTTGGGGATCGACCTGAACGATGTCGTCAAGGTGAACGTCAAGGGCAAGGTCATCGTGACGCTCGCAGACGGACGCGACATCGATATCCCGCTGAAGGAATGCCGCCCCTTCGCTAACGAGTGGTGCCATCACTGCCCGGATTTCGCGGCGGAGCATGCCGATCTGTCCTGCGGTGGCTTGGGCATGGAGGGGTGGACGATGATCCTCGTCCGGTCCGAGAAAGGCGACGACTACCTGAAGCGAGCCGTCGACGCGGGGGTCCTGGAACTCCGTCCCGCCGACGAAGAGCCGAAGGCGCTCGAGGTCATGATGCGGTTGGCCACCAAGCAGAGGCAAAGGGTCAAGCCGGACGACCCGCACTGGCAGACGCGCTTCCCGACCAGGCAGGTGTTGGAGGATTTCGTCGCCGCGGAACGGGCCGAAGCCGAAGCGCAAACTGCCAAGGTCTGAAGCAACGCCTCAATCGATCGTTTCGAAGTGCCTCACGATCGGGTTCTGCTGGAACAGCGTCTTCAGCTCGGCCAGGGCTTCTCTGTAATCGTCGGACACCAAGGCCTTCTCGATGTGGTCCTTCGATTCCCAACGAGATATCGCGGCGACATCCACCAGACCGCGTGAGTGCTCCTCGAGGCCGAGATACATCTCGATGCCGAGACACCCATCGAACTCGGCGAACGCAGGTTGGACCTGGGTTCGGAACAGTTCCTTACCTCGCTCGATGTCCTCCGGAGACATGGCGGTGTCGAACATCCTGATGATCATCGAAGTTCCCCTTGGAGTCGTGTCATACGGTCCATGCACCTCGGTTGAACATCCCTGCGAGTTGCGGGTGGATGTCCAGTTTCCGTTCCTTGCGCAGATAGTTGGCGGCCACTATCTCGCCCAGTCCCGGATAAGCCTGCGTCACCTTCACGCGATCGTCGAAAACCTCGATGACGTTGTAGGAGGGCCTCGTGTATCCCCGGACCCGGTGGCTGGAGGCGGTTCCGGAATTGATCAGCAGCATCTCGCCGAACTGCCACACGTTGGGAACATGTTTGTGTCCGGCAAGCACCAACTGGACGTCCAGTTCGGACAGGAGCGCCAGCATGTCGCCCGCATCCCACACGATGTTCCGCTCGCGGCCGGTTCCCGGAACCGGTACGAGATGGTGGTGCAGAACGAAGACCCGGTAGTCGTCGGGCCACTCGAAGCTCTGTCGGATCCAGTCATACCGATAATGTCCCACCTCGCCCTCCGCGAGGT
The DNA here is from genome assembly GCA_046565725.1 of Actinomycetota bacterium. Taxonomy (GTDB): domain Bacteria; phylum Actinomycetota; class CADDZG01; order CADDZG01; family WHSQ01; genus CALMBW01. The sequence goes on along the minus strand of JBKHYB010000320.1, from coordinate 939 downwards.
CCGGCTTCGACGAGTTGACGGCGACCACCGTGGCCCACTTGTCGGGGGCCGACCCGTCCGAGTTGCGGAAGGGCAGCCGGACGACCTTCTCGGACTTCCCGAAGGCATCCCGGAAGTGCAGGAAGCCGACGTTCATGAGGTCGTGGTTGCCGGGGATCACGATCATCCCGAGACCTTCGAGGCGATCGAGGTATCTCTTGGCGAGCCGGTACTCGGGGGCGTAACCCGCCGAGGTCAGATCGCCTGCGACGACGACCAGGTCGGGCCTGAGGTCTTTGATCTCCTCGATGGCATGCTCCAGGAGCTCCTCATCGAACATGGGATGCCCGCAGTGCAGGTCGGAGATCTGCGCGATCGTCAGGTTATGAGCTGCCATCCGTCCCCTTCACTCAGCGCAGCCGGTCGTCGGTCTCCGTAATATACGGGCCAGGTCATGAAGGTCCCAAATGGGAGGAGTTCGCTTGGAGCCGACCTACCTGCTGGCGAGGGCCATCCTCAAGCCGCCGCTGGCTGCGTGGTTCAGATGGAACATCGAGGGCGCTGAGAAGGTTCCGCGCTCCGGACCGGCGTTGATGGCGTTCAACCACATCGCCTATCTGGACCCCTTCGCCGCGGCCTACGTCGTAGATAGCTGCGGCAGACGACCTCGATTCCTGGCCAAGGCGGAGCTTTTCGACGACCGCCGCATCGCTTGGATCTTGCGGGGAGCCGGTCAGATACCCGTGAGACGGGGCACCAAGGAAGCCCCGATGGCTCTCGATCGCGCGGTTGCGGCGCTCCACAGAGGGGAGGTGGTCGTGATCTTCCCGGAGGGCACGATCACCGATGATCCGGATCTTCAACCGATGAGGGCGAAGACGGGGATAGCGCGCCTGGCCCTTCAGACGGACGTGCCGGTGATCCCATGTGCCGTATGGGGAACGGCGAACGTTTGGGGGA
>JBKHYB010000319.1:0-2403 GCA_046565725.1 Actinomycetota bacterium | reverse complement strand
GAACGGGTTGCGCAGGCCGCGCGCCCAGATGGCGCGGTTCTTCCCGGTGGTCTGGTTGTAGAACGGGTTGTCGGTCGGGATCGACCCGTCCTTGTTGATGCGGATGCGCCCGGGGGTCTCGTCACGCAGTAAGGAAGCGACGAAGGAGATCTTGGAGAACTCGCTCATCCTGCGAGCGTGGTCGGCGGCCGATAACCACGGCACCGCGGCTGCTCCATTGCCGGGATGAACCGGCACCGTCTCGAAGATCGGGCCGTAACCCCCATCCCAGTGGCGGAACTCCGAGGAGTAACGGGACTGCAGCGTCCCCTCCCAGATGCGCACGTCGTCATCGAACAGGCCCCAGGCGGCGGTAGACGGGTGCAACTTGAGGTTGCGGCCGACCTGGCCCTTCAGCCCGGAACGCAGCAGGAGCGCTGGCGATTCGATAGCCCCTGCAGCCACGATGACCGCCTTCGAGGCGTTGATCACCACGCGGTGGCCGTTACAGCGTCCTTCGACGCCGGTGGCCCGGCTCCCATCGATACGGACGCGGCGGATGTCGGTGTCCGCGATGATCCGCGCTCCGGCCCTCTCGGCATCCACCAGCCATGTCTTCATCGAGGACTGCTTGGCGCCGGGACGACATCCGAAGCCGCAGAATCCGCACCTCTCGTCCTGCGTACAACCCTTGACGCCGCGCGGTAGCGCATCGACGTGCCACCCGAGACGCTTGAGGCCCTCCTCCATCAGTTCGTCCCGCTTGCCGGCAGCGCTGGAATCGGTGTTGACGTTGTTCCGTTGCGCCACGATCTCGAGGTGCTCCTCGATCTCGCCGGAGACGAAAGCTTCGACCCCGGAAACCTCGTGCCATTCCTTCAGGACGTGAGGCGGCGTCTTGAAAGAGGTCGAGTAGTTCACGAGCGAGCCGCCCCCCACGACCGAACCGGCGAGGATCTGCACCCCGAGATCCACCGTGGCGAGGTTCATCTGGTACAGGTACATCTTTGCGGCATCACCTTCGAGGTGGGAGAAGTCCCGCTCGCTGTAGTAGCCGCCCTTCTCGACGACCACCACGTCCAATCCCGCTGCTGCGAGTACGGCCGCGCTGCATCCCCCTCCCGGCCCGGAGCCGACGATCACGACATCGCAGTTGATGATCTCGTCCCGGTCCACGGTCACCGGATGCAGTTCGGGCTCCATCTCGGGCGGTTCCCCCATCGGGCCTTGGTATCCGACGCGCTCCCAGCCTGGGCCGGGGTGCCCGTAGACCGCCGCGAGCGTCTTCGACACCATCAGCAGGAACAACTGTCGCTGGGCCGCGAGCCGCGAATCGCGCCATCTCTGGAGCAGAGATCCGGCCTCTTTGGGTGACAGCCACGAGACCGGCACCGGCCTCCCTGTCAGAGCGAGTGCCCCCAACCGGCCGTCCATAGCTTTCAATGCGGCGAGCAAACGCCCGCGCTGGAACTCGGGGACATGTCCTATCGCTTCGAGAACCCGGTCTGGCACCTCGGGCACGTACGCTTCACCCAATGCGCCGCGTGCGAGAGCAGCAACTACGCCACGAACGTCTTTGTCGGAAGGAGCCATGGTCCACGTTGTACCGCGGGCTGAACGCTAAAGCCAGAGAAGACGAACAAGTGCCGGCGTTACACGCGTCACCTCCCGACGACTCAGGGAGGACCCGATGAACCTCTCCCTCACCGGCGGCCGGTACCTCGATCCCTCCCTGTCCATGGTGGAGGGCGACCTGCACGTCGGCGACGACACGATCGCCCGCGAGGCTCCACCCGGGGCGCGCGCGGTAGATGTCTCCGGGTTGACGCTGCTCCCCGGTTTCATAGACGCCCACGTGCACATCGGCTTCTTCGATCCGCGCGAGGTGCTCGCCGGCGGGGTCACGACCGTGCGCGACCTGGCCTGGCCCGAGGACGAGATCTTCTCGCTGGTCCGAGAGTCCCGGGATCCAACCTTCGCGGGGCCGGACATCCATGCCGTGGGACCGATGTTGACCGTGGAGGGGGGCTACCCGCTGAAAGCGGCATGGGCGCCGTCCGGCACGGGGGAGATCGTCGGCGCAAAGGACGCGGACGTGGTGGTCGAGCGGCTGGTGCGGCGGGGCGCGATCGCGATCAAGGTCGGCTTGAACGCCGCGGTTGGTCCGACCTTCGATGCCGACACGCTTCGGGCCATCGTGGAAGCGGCCCACCAGCGGTCGCTGAAGGTAACCGCGCATGTCACCGGTCTCTCGGAGCTGGAGAGAGCCCTAGAAGCGGGGATCGACGAGATGGCCCACATGTTGATGAGCTCCGAAACCATCCCCGACGCCACGATCGCGCGGATGGTCGAAACCGGGATCGTGGTCGTTCCGACGCTGTCCTGCCGCTTCGGTCAAGACCTCGAGAGATCGGAAGAGCACAC
>JBKHYB010000318.1:0-2419 GCA_046565725.1 Actinomycetota bacterium | reverse complement strand
ATGTCCACGCCCTCGATCTCGGAGAGCGTCGTCCGCAGCGACGACGACATGCCCTCGTCGGCCACGCCGACCACGACGGTCGTCACCGGCGTCGTGTCCGACGGCTTGAGCACGACGGTGTTGCCCGCCGCTATGGCGGGGGCCCACTTCCACACCGCCATCATCATGGGGTAGTTCCACGGGGTCACCTGGGCACAGACCCCCACGGGCTCGCGCCTGATGAACGAGGTGTGGCCGGCCATGTACTCGCCGGCCGAGCGACCTTCGAGGACCCGGGCCGCCCCTGCGAAGAAGCGGATCTGGTCGACCATCGGAGGGATCTCTTCGTCCATCGTCAGTTGGAACGGCTTGCCCGTGTTCTCGACCTCGAGACGCACGAGCTCCTCGGCGTGCTCTTCGAGCTTGTCGGCGATGCGGAACAGCGCGAGGCTGCGCTCGGACGGGGTGGTGTCACGCCATCTCTCGAACGCCGCACGGGCCGCCTTGCAGGCGGCGTCGATGTCCGCTTGCCCGGACAGGGGGGCCGAGATGAAGACCTCCCCCGAGGCAGGGTTGATCAGGTCGCTGGCTCTCCCGTCGGCAGCATCTCTAGCCTCGCCGTTGATGAAGTTCTGCAGCTTCCTGTCTGTCATCCCGTTCCTCCTTAAGACGTGACGGCCCGGCAGTAGCCCTCGAACACCTCCAGGAAACGATCGATGTCATCGGTGGTGTGCTGCACCGAGATCGTCCACTGTTCTTCTTTGCCCGGGGTCTGGAAGATGCCCCGGTTGACCAGCCAGTACCAGGACGCGTCGAAGAGGTGGTCGTCGATCTCCTGGTAATCGCGGTAGCGCTGTAGGGGTTCCGGCCGGAACGTGATCGAGCCCTTGCATCCGAGATCCGTGGTGTGGGCGGGGACCCCAGCGTCGTCGAGGATCCTCTTACACCCTGCGGCCAGCCTCGTCCCGAGTTCCGCCAGGTGTTCGTAAGCCTCGGGCGTGAGCACCTCGGTGAGGGTCGCCCGCGCGGCCGCCATCGACAGCGGGTTGCCGTTGAAGGTGCCGAGTGCGGCGACGCCGTCTTCGATCTCGTCCATGATTTCTGCCCGGCCCCCGAACGCCCCGATCGGCGTGCCGCCCCCGACTGCCTTCGCCAGACAGATCAGGTCGGGCTGCACGCCGAAGTATTCCGTCGCACCGCCCGCCGCGATCGTGACCCCGGTCTTCACCTCATCGAAGATCAAGATGACGTTGTGTTTGGTGCACAGTTCCCGCACCTTCTCCAGATAGCCGGGCTGCGGTAGCACGATCCCGATGTTCATCATCACCGGCTCCATGATCATCGCTCCGATCGCGTCGCCGTGTTCGTCGAACATCCGCTCCAGCCCCGGGATGTCGTTGAAGGGAACGATCATCGTGTGCTTCTCGGTCCCGGCAGGGATGCCTCTGGAGAAAGGAACCGTCCACGGCCGTTCGTGCGGCCCACTCGAGTCCATGGACGGCACCACCGAGTACATGACGGCATCGTGATGGCCGTGATACGCACCCTCGGTCTTGAGCAGCACGTCCTTGCCGGACGCCGCGCGCGCCAGACGTATGGCATCCATGGTGGCCTCGGTGCCCGAGTTCGTGAAGCGCACCTTTTCGACCGAGAACCGCCGGGCGATCTCTTCGGATACGGCGATCGCCGCTTCCGTGGTGGCTGCGAAATGCGTTCCCGCTGCCGCCGCCTTCTCGATCGCCTCACGCACCTTGGGATGAGCGTGACCCGTCACCATGGCGCCGAAGCCGCCGTGGAAATCGATGTAGTCGTTGCCGTCTACGTCGGTGACGGTGCTGCCCCGACCGTGATCCAGGTAGATCGGGTAGGGGTCACCAGCCTGGAAAGAGGACGCCACACCGAACGGCATGACCTTCTTGGCGCGTTGATAAAGCTCCGCCGAGCGAGGCGTTCGCTTCTCGTAGGTGACCAGCTCTTGGTCAAGGACGACTTTCACGTTGTCTGTGGCGATGACCGGATCCGACATGATCCTCCTCTTGCTCCTCATCCGTGCCCCCAGGACAATCAGCCTAGTCCGGAGAAGCGGTTATGTGCCAGGCCGTCACAGCCCGACGAGTTTGCGCATCGCCCGCCCCTTCGACGAGGGCCGGCCGGTGCGCGCTTCCGAGCGGTCCGCCGATGCCAGAGCCCGAAGCGCCAGGTTTATGCCCATCCAGCGCAATGGTTCGGGTTCCCAGCGGCGGGATCGGTGCCCTACCCATGGAAGTGATGTGAGCTCGCTGTCGTGGCCGAGGATCAGATCGGCCAGCGTGCGGCCCGCCAGGTTGGAGGTCGAGACCCCGTCGCCGGCGAATCCACCCGCTCTTCCCATGCCGGTGTTCCTGTCGAAGTCCACCGACGAGAACCAGTCGCGCGCGACCCCCAGCGGCCCTCCCCAGCG
>JBKHYB010000317.1:0-2470 GCA_046565725.1 Actinomycetota bacterium | reverse complement strand
AGGGCCCACCCGGAATGTCCGAAGCTCTCGAAGACCAGCAACCAGACGTGATCAGCTACGAGCGCTTGTACCGCTTGTGGGAAGAGAACAACTGGAGCGCCACCAAGATCGACTTCAGCGTCGATGTCCGGCACTGGCAGGAGCGTCTGACCGAGCGTCAGCGGGAGGCGGCCTTGTGGAACTACGCCATGTTCCTCGTAGGGGAGGAGGCCGTGGCCCGCACGCTGACCCCGGTTTTGGACGCGGCCCCCACGCACGAGCAGAGCATCTTCCTCACCACCCAGGTGGTCGACGAAGCGCGCCACCATGTCTTCTTCGATCGCTTCATGCGCGAGGTCGCCGGCCAGGGACACGACACCGCATCGACCCTTCGGGCGATGGGTCCCCACTTGACCTGGGGCTTCCGCGGCGTATTCGACGACCTCGAGAAGGTGACCGAGGCGCTGCGCAAGAAGCCGAAGGACCGCAACCTGTTCGCGCAGTCGCTGGCGATCTACCACCTGGTCGTCGAGGGCCTGCTGGCGGTCCCCGGTCAGCACTTCATCAAGCGGTACGTCGAGAAGCTCGAGATCCTGCCCGGGTTCTCGGAAGGGATGCGCAACGTAGCCCGGGACGAATCGCGTCACGTGGCCTTCGGGGTGAAGTGTCTCGGTGAGTTGATCCGCTCCGATACGGAAGCCCGCGCTGCGGCGATAGAGAAGTGGGAAGAGATGCTGCCGTTCGCGGTGGGTGTGTTCGTGCCTCCGAACCTCGACCACTCGTACGCAGAGTGCTTCGACTTCACCCTTGTCGAGATCTATGCGTTCGGCCTCCGCTCTTTCGAGACCAAGTTGCGTCGCATGGGGGTCGATCCCAACGAGATCATGATCCTGTCCCGCCAGAACACCGAGCTCTCTTACGAGGAGCGCGCTCGCCAGGCCTGGGTGTTGATAGAGGCGGGGGTCCTCGGCGACGACAGCATGGAGCCGAAGCTGCACGGAGAGGCGTTCGAGATCCTCTTCGATGGCATGACCCGTGCGATCGACCTCGACGTGGCCCGCAGCCTAGAAGGGCCGATCCAGTGGGTCTTCCCGGATGCCGAGCCGTGGCACATGGTCGTCACGAACGGCCATGCCGAGGCCAAGCCGGGCCGGGTCGAGAACGCGGCCCTCACTCTAGAGGTCGATTCTTCGGAGTGGGCCAAGATCGCTGTGGGCCGTGCCGATCCTCGCTGGTCGTTGCTGAAGCGGAAGCTAAAGGTCCACGGTTCGCTCGGCGCCAAGGCCCGGCTGTCGAAGCTGTTCACGTAGCCCCGGGTGCCGGAAGCGCCCGGTAGGCTTCCGGCCATGGACTTCGACCTTTCCCCCGAACAGAACGAATTCGTGAAGACCGTCCGCGAGTTCGTGGACGACTACATCCGCCCGAACGCCGAGCGCTGGGACGAAGAGGGCCAGCTGCCGGTCGACGCCGTCCTGAAGATGGGCGAGCTCGGCCTCTTCGGCCTCCCGTTCCCCGAGGAATATGGAGGCGTCGGCGGCGACTTCTTCACGCTGTGTCTGGCCATCGAGGAACTCGCGCGCGTCTCTTCGTCGATCGCCATCACGCTGGAGGCCGGGGTGGGGCTCGGTGCCATGCCGATCTACCGCTTCGGAACCGAGGCTCAGAAGCAGAAGTGGTTGCCGCCACTAGCTCGCGGCGAGCGCCTCGCCGGGTTCGGGTTGACCGAGCCGGGAGGTGGCTCCGACGCCGGAGCGACCAAGACCACCGCTCGGATCGAGAACGGCCAGTGGGTGATCAACGGCTCGAAGTCGTTCATCACGAACTCGGGGACCGAGATCACCGACTTCTGCACTGTCACCGCGGTGACCAATCAGAGCAACGGCAAGAAGGAGATCTCGGCCATCATCGTTCCGAACGGGACGCCGGGCTACGAGGTCGGCAAGCCCTATCGCAAGATGGGTTGGCACCACTCCGACACTCACGAGCTCTCCTTCAACGACGTGCGCGTTCCGGAAGAGAACCTGTTGGGAGCGCGCGGCGAGGGCTTCAAGAACTTCCTCAAGATCCTCGACGACGGTCGCATCGCGATCGCGGCCCTCGGCGTCGGTCTGGCACAGGGTTGTATCGACGAATGTGTGAAGTACGCGAAGGAACGCACGGCCTTCGGCCAGGAGATCGGCAAGTTCCAGGCGATCCAGTTCAAGATCGCCGACATGGAGATGAAGACGTCGATCGCACGCCAGGCCTACTACCGAGCGGCGTGGCTGGCCGAGCAGGGACGTCCTTATAAGAAGGAAGCTGCGGTAGCCAAGCTGTACGGATCGGAGATCGCGGTGGACGTTGCACGAGAGGCCGTCCAGATCCACGGTGGTTACGGATACATCGAGGAGTTCCCCGTGTGCCGCCATTTCCGTGATTCCAAGATCCTCGAGATAGGTGAAGGGACGTCTGAGGTGATGCGCATGATCATCGCTCGGGAACTGGGCCTCGT
>JBKHYB010000316.1:0-2482 GCA_046565725.1 Actinomycetota bacterium | reverse complement strand
CGACAACCTCGCCGGACAGTACGCCTTCGACGGCGACGGCGAGCTGCTGTGGGGCAAGGTCTTCGACGACGGCAACGCCAACCCGTGGGTCGCGGACCTCGACCGCGACGGCAAGCTCGAGGTCATCAACCGCCCCAACCAGGACTCGCCCCTGATGGACGGGCTCACCCCGATCATGGGGATCGACGTCTGGGAGCACGCCTACTACCTCAACTACCAGAACCGTCGCCCGGACTACCTCGAGGCATGGTGGAACGTCGTCAACTGGGACGAGGTCAACCGCCGCTACACCTCAGCCAAGTAACGTTTCTTCGTCAGAATACGGTCGTATAACGACCGTATTCTGCGTCGAAATGTGGTCGTCATAGGACCACTTGCACGCGCAGAAAGATGTCGTAGGAAATGGAAAGGGGGCCGGATATCTCCGGCCCCCTTCTCTTCGTCTCGATTCAGGGCGTGTTCGAGAGTGTCACGACGATCGTTCCCGTGGTGGTCGTTCCGGGGGTCGTGCCACAGGTGCCGGTGTAGAAGCTGACGCGCACCGGATTGAGGTTCTCCAGCGGCACGGCTTCCTCGTGGGCTCCACAGAACTCGCCATAGAGGTCCCCCACGCCGTCGCCGTCGAGGTCGCCCTGGGAGATGAAGCCCGGAGCGTTAAGTCCGGTGGCGTCCTGGATCTCGACCTTGACGTAGGTCTCGCCCGCTTGCAGTGGCACCTCGATGCAGGTGCCGGTCTGGTCGGGTGAGGAGGCCGGGCAGATACCGCCAGAGGCGGCGGGGGTGGCGACGCCTATGCCGGTGCCCGTGTAGTCGATCTCGACCACCCGCTCGATCCGCTTGGACTTCTTCTTTTTCTTCTTGGCGTCGGCCGGCATCGCCATCATGCCTGCGACCAATCCAGCCGAGAGCAGAACTGCGAGGGTCTTTCTCATGTGTATCTCCCCAGGATCGAGATTCGTCTGTTCCGGGATGGTTCGCCTCGCCGGTGAGCGTCCCTGCTGCGCCTAGGCCTCCAACTCGACGCTCGAGGGGAAGTCGGGTGAATCGAAGAACACCCTCACCTGCCCCGGCGTGGTCTGCGTCGGGATGCTCAGTTGCAGCAACAACCCGGCGGCGGCCTTGAACTTCAGCTTCTTGAAGACGACCTCCGTAACTGCCTGTCCGGGAGCGACGTCGATGAGTTCCGTGGCCACCGGCTTGGGAGCTTCGGAGGCGCCGGTAGGAAGGTTCGAGGTACAGGTTCCCGTGGGGTCTGCGTACAGAGACACCACCATCTGGACGGCAGGTGTCGCCACCGTGTGGAGCGTCACCTTGGCATCACCCTTGAAGGTCCCCGAGTAGTCGCCTCGCCAGACCGGCAGCAGTCCATTGCCGTCGCAATCGGTATTCGGCCCCCTGAAGTAATTGGTCACGAAGATCGAGGAGGGCTCGGCGTTGGCCGGCTCGGTCGTGTCCATCTCCATCCAGTTCGAGTCGAGCCAGGTTTCGTTGATGTACGACTCGGCAACCGGGCCGCGGCCATGCAGGTAGAAAGTCGTGACGGACGACTTACCTTTCTTCTTTCCAGCGGTCGCGGGTGCGGCGATCGCTCCGGCGATCAGACCGGCAGCAAGAACCATCGCGAGGGACCTGCGCATCACGTGCTCCTTTGAGATCCGTCCTAGCGTCTCTTCGGGCAAAGGTTCGGCCCCCGCAAGTGATGTCCTGCGGGGGCCGAAAGGAGTCGAAAGCGACAGTGCGAGCTAAGGGATGCAGCTTCCGCCCGATGCGGGGATGCAGTTGAACTCAAGCCTCGTCGGGGTTGCCGTGGAGTCGTAGAGGAAACGTCCGACCTGTCCCCGGTAGTCGGTTCCGCTCGGTACGAGGATCTCGACCAACATCCATGCCTGAGACGTGAGGTTCAGATCCTCAAACACGATCTCGACCTCGTTATTACCGGCGGGGACATCCACCTGCACCTCGGAGGCCGGCTGAACGTACGCATCGTTGCACGTGAACACCGGTACGTCGGTCCACAGTCGAGCGGTCACCGTCGTGGGTGCGCTGAGGAAGTGGGCGGTCATCTTCACGTCCCCAACGATCTTGCCCTCAACGGGTCCCTGGAACGTCGGGAAGGCGATCGGAAGGCCGGTGCACTGATCGTTCAGAGCGGGGCTGAAGAAGTTCTGTGACTTGGGCTGGGCGTCGGTGGGCTCGTCTGGAGTGAGCGTCCCGGGCGGCGTTCCCGTCCCGTCGGCAAACCACTGGACCCCGTCGGCCTCCCCGAAGGGGGCGTTGCCGTGGAAATAGAGAACCGTCTGGACGGGCTTCGCTTTCTTCTTCTTCTTTCCCGCCGTAGCGGGAGCAGCTACCAGGCCGCCCACGAGGGCGGCGACCAGGGCGACCATCACGAATTTCCTCATGGGGGGCTCCTTCCCGCCTTGCTTGTCGCAGGTGGGATTCGCTGTGGGCAGTGAGACTCCTGCCCCCACCCCGTTCCACC
>JBKHYB010000315.1:0-2484 GCA_046565725.1 Actinomycetota bacterium | reverse complement strand
CGTCCGGGCGGACGAACGTGGGGTGGAAGGAAACCTCGAAGCCCAGCATCTCCGCCAGGGCGGCGGGCTGGTCGACACGTCCAGAGCGCTCCCATCCGACATCCAGTTCCTGCAGGGCTACGACATCGGCTTCGAGCGCGCCTATAACCCGGGCGATGCGAGTCAGGTCACACCTGCCGTCCGCTCCTACGCCGTGGTGGATGTTGAAGGTCGCTACCCGCATCGGGCAACGATAGGGCCCCCGCTATGCGACGATGAGTCGGATGGAAGAACCACATAACTTGGGCCCGGCGGCGACGTCGGAACAAGCCGACATCGCCTATTGCTACGGGCATCCGGATACTCCCACCAAGCTTCGCTGTAGCCGCTGCGACAAGCCGATCTGCCCGCGCTGCGCGGTGCCGGCCGCGGTCGGTCAGCATTGCGTCTGGTGCGTCGCGGAGGCACGCAAGAGCCAACCCAAGGTGAGGACCGCGATGCAGGCGAACTCGCCGGCGGTGATGACGATCATCGCCATCGCGATCGCGGTCTACGTGATGGAGGTGCTCTTCGGGGACGACTTCGTTCTGCGGTTCGCCGCGTCTCCTGCCAACATCGCCTACGAGGGCGAGTACTACCGGCTGATCACGCCCATCTTCTTGCACGCTCCACTCGGGACGCCCTTCGGCATCCTCCACATCCTGTTCAACATGTACATCCTTCGGATCTACGGCCCCCAGGTCGAGGAAGCCTTCGATAGCTTCCGCTTCGTCGCGCTGTTCCTGGTCACCGGATTCACCGCGAGCGCTGTGTCGTTCGCCTTCGGCTCCTGCGCCACGCTGGGTCTCGGAGCTTCGGGGGCCGTGTTCGGGATCGTCGGCGTGCTGCTGGCGCTGCTGTACAACCGGCGGGACTCGACCCTGGTGGCGGACTACATGAAGACGCTGCTGATGTTCATCGGGATCAACCTGCTATTCGGTCTCTCGATGAAGGGGGTGGACAACTTCGCCCACATCGGCGGCCTCGTGTCCGGCGTCCTGCTCGGCTTCGGTTTCGATGGGGGCCGGGCCCGTGAGGTCCCGAAGAGCCGCCAGATGCTCGTCCTGCTCGCGATCACGGCCCTCGCCGTCGGCCTAGTGGCCTGGCGCATCTCCACCATGCACGACATCTGCCGCACCTTCATCCGCTAACAGTTTCCTAACAAGAATCGACCCCCCTATAGGGGTCATCCGTAGCGCGGAAATCTCTGATCCGGGCGAGACTGAACGTTAGTGGCCTTGATCAGAAGAAGGGCCCCCATCGGGGGCCCTTCTTTGGCTCGGTTCGGATGCCGCTACGGGGTCACCTCGTCGTCATCCTCTTCGTCAAGATCTTCGTCGCTGTCAACGCTGTTGGTGTCGTCGACGCCGTCGCCGTCTTCGTCGATCATGCTGCCATCCGCCTCGGACTCGTCCGCATCATCGATGCCATCTCCATCAGCATCCTCGTCACCGTCCAGGATCCCGTCGTCATCGGTGTCGGCGTCCTGCGAGTCGTGTCCCAGCTCGTTCTCGTCTTCGTCGTCTAACCCGTCGGCGTCGGAGTCGTGCGTCGCCTCCTCGGTATCGTCTTCATCCTCGTTGTCGGTGCCGTCTTCGTCATCGTCTTCGTCACCATCCTCGATGCCGTCGTCGTCATCGTCGTCGTCCCGAGGATCGGTCCCGAACTCCTTGACCTCATCGCCATCCTCGATCCCATCGGAGTCCGAATCATCATCACGAGGATCGGTTCGGTTCTTGAACTCAGCGAGGTTGCGAAGCTGATCGTGATCCGCGTCACCTCGGGCGTTGGCCTTGTCCGGGTTAAGTCCGTGAGCGACCTCCCAGCGATTGGGCATACCGTCGCCGTCTCTGTCCCTGTTAGCAGCCGATGACGCCGACCCGAGCGTAGCCACGACGTAATACAGGACCAGCAGCATCCCAACCGCTATCCGCAGTGATCTGCCGTGAAGCACCGCACTCAACATCTCGTCCCTCCTCGGTAACCGGGCTGCCTCCTCTAGGGAGGCCCCTTGGTTTTGCGTCCCCGCCTCACGACGGGTTTGCCCTTGTCTCCTTTCAATAACGGCCGAAATGAGCGCGGATGTACTCAGATGAGGGAACTCTCATGGAGATAGTCCCCAGAAAAGGACATACGTGGATAAAAGGAACCCTCGGGGGTCGGTTTCCGCGCCGAGAACGTCCCCTATAGGGGGGTCGATTCTTGTTAGGAAACGAAGAGGGCGGCGGCGGCTTGTTGGAGGGAGGCCGGGCCGCGGACCTCGTCGTCGTATAGCGGGAGCGCACCTCGGACGCCGTCGCCGAACTCATCTTGGATCTGCTTCAGGTACTGCCGCTGCATCGAGATGCGGTTCTGAACGAACTCGGGAGCCGAGGACTCGTCGTCGGTCGTGATCACCTGGTTGACGATGACGCCACCGACCGGGATGCCGAAGTCCGTGAACCAGTCGATGAAGCGTCGGATCAC
>JBKHYB010000314.1:0-2484 GCA_046565725.1 Actinomycetota bacterium | reverse complement strand
GGTGATGAGGCCAGTGGCCGCCGCCGCGAAATGCAGAGCAGTTGCAGCGGCACTCTCGGACCCTGCGTAGCCGAGGGTGAGCATCGACGAACCGCTCTCCCTCATGGCTTCCTCGAAACCGCCCTCGACGACGGGCCACAGCATCAGCCCATAGCCGAACAGGTACAGCGTCAGCCAGACGACGAGAACGCCGATCAGCAACGTGGGGCCGTGCAGGACGAGGATCCGGTCCTTCGTGTAGTAATCGTCCGTCCGGTTAGCGAGGAACAGGAAAAGCTTGCGGAAGAACCTCGAAACCAGCTGCACGGACCGGCTCGACAGCCCGCGGGGCACGATGAGGGTGCGGACGATGCTGGACGTCGTCGTCAGAACGAGGCCCAGCCCCAGGACGAAAGCGAACCATCTGAACGCCTCCATCAGTTGCTCAAGGCGGGGAACTGGCCCGGGTGGCGCCCGGCTCCCGGGGGGCCGGCGAAACACTGAGCGATCGACATCCACTCTTGGGCCAAGGGGCCGATGGCTCGGAGATCGACGTCGGCCGGGTGGCGCCGCTGGGTGACGACCAGACAGAATCCCAAAGCGCTTCCGGACACGACGTTATCGTCGCCGGTCCCCCACTCCCACGTCTCGCCGCCCGGGGAGGTGAGGACGACCCTTACGTCGCCCTCGGGCAGGGGCCTCGAGTGCGCCACATAGCTGAAGGGTCGCGCTCGGACTCCGAGATGCGCCACATGGTAGAGACGATCCGTGGCGTCGCGCTCGATGCCGAGAGCGTCGACGATGTCTTGACCGTGCGCCCAGGTCTCCATGAGCCGAGCCGAGATGAATGAAGCCGGTGACATCGGGGGGCCGTACCAAGGGATGCGCGAAGCCGGAGCCACCGTGGCGAACGCACCGAGCATCTCCCGGCGCCGTTGCCTCCAGGTATCGAGTACCTCGTCGGGCTCCTGTTCCCGCGCTTGCTGAAGAGGAGCGTTCATGTATGCCTCGATATCGGTGGCTGCTTGCTGTAGCTCGGCCGCGAACCCGCCGGGATCGGTGACCGCGAGATGAGCGGCCCGATCGAAGAAACTCAGGTGGGCGATCTGATCCCTGACCGTCCACGGTTCCGCCGGCGTCATGATGTCCCAGGCCGGGCCGGCGATCTCGCCCACGATCCGGTCGAGTGCTCCATGCTCGTCGCGCAGGTCTCGGCACAGTGTGTGGATATCGGCCATCGGGGAATCCTAGTTGCCCAAAGCTCGACATCGGATAACGCTTAGGGTTCTACGGACGCGTTCCTGGGAGGAAACAGCCATTGCGAGAGGGAAGGACCACCGGACTGACCGTTGCCGTCACCGGGCCGACCGGTGACATCGGACGAGCGTTCATCCGCGCTCTCGAGCGGGCTCCGGAGATCGAACGCATCATCGGTATGGCTAGGTCTCCGTTCGACCCTGCCACCGAAGGTTGGACAAAGACCGAATATCTGCAGGGCGACATCCTGGACCGGGCTGCTGTGGATCCCCTGATCAAGGGAGCGGACGTCGTCGTCCATCTGGCATTCCTGATCTTCGGGGCCGACGAACGGAGCCGCGAGATCAACCTCCAGGGATCTCGCAACGTCTTCGAGGCCACCGTCGATGCGGGGGCAGAGCGACTCATCTATACGTCTTCGGTAGCGGCCTACGGCTTTCACGACGACAACCCCGAGATGCTGCACGAAGATGTCCCCGCGCGCGGAACGCCGGAGCATTACTACTCGGCACAGAAGGCTGTGGTCGAAGAGATGCTCGCGAACGTAACGGGTCACGCCGATGTCGACGTTTACGTTTTCAGGCCTTGCATCGTTGCCGGTCCTACCGCCTTGTCGTTGATCCAGAACATCCCCTACGTGCAGATGAGCGACAAGATCCCGGACCCGATCCGCAGAGCCATGGGGGCGATGCCGCTCCTCCGTCCGGTGATCCCCGACCCGGGCATCCCGTTCCAACTGGTGCATGAAGATGACGTGGCTCCGGCCCTCCTGGCCGCGGTGCTGGGCGGAGGGTCGCCCGGCGCATACAACCTGGCAGGCGACGGTGACATCACCACCAGCGATCTGGCCCGGGCACTCGGTTGGTACGCGCTGCCGATACCCGAGATCGCGATCGACGCGACCGTGACGATCGTCTCCAAGCTTCCGCTGCTGCCCACCAAGGCATCTTGGATCAATGCCCTGCGTGTCCCGGTCCTCATGGACACCTCGAAAGCCAAACGCGAACTCGGCTGGGAGCCTCGCTACGACTCGCTCGACACCCTCGCCGCCACGGTCCAAGCAGCCCGCTCCACCGGCCTAGTTTCCTAACAAGTTTTGACCCCCCTATAGGGGATGTTCGTGGCGCGGAAAACCCGGCCTCTATCACCTCACCGGCGCCGTCGATGTGAGCTGGAGCACAACGCGACCGATCGCTCGCTGGTCTCATCGGGCTCATGAGAACAACAACCGATATGCGCGATGCAGCA
>JBKHYB010000313.1:0-2495 GCA_046565725.1 Actinomycetota bacterium | reverse complement strand
AGCACATGTTCTGTAACAATTGCGGACACCGCAACCCCGAGGGTTCAAACTTCTGTTCCTCTTGTGGCAAGCCGTTGACGGATGCCAACGAGACCACGACGATCACGTTCGCCCCGGGCGAGCTGGAAACGGACATCGAGGAAGAGATCCATATCTCTCCCGAGGAGCTCGAAGGTGGTCGCGGCGTGATGATCGTGAAGCGAGGGCCCAACGCCGGAAGCAAGTTCTTCCTGGACAGCGACTCCACCGCCATCGGGCGGCATCCCGATAGCGACATCTTCCTCGACGACATCACCGTGTCCCGCCGGCACGCAGAGATCCGCCGGTCTGAAGGTGGGTTCTCC
Source organism: Actinomycetota bacterium (assembly GCA_046565725.1). Classification (GTDB taxonomy): domain Bacteria; phylum Actinomycetota; class CADDZG01; order CADDZG01; family WHSQ01; genus CALMBW01. The sequence continues at coordinate 2,151 of JBKHYB010000313.1, read as the reverse complement.
CTTCACGACGTCGGGAGTCTGAACGGCACCTACATCAACCGGGACCGCGTCGAGGAGACCGCTCTGGCATCGGGCGACGAGATCCAGATCGGGAAGTTCAAGCTGGTTTTCCTGACGGGGAGTTGAACCGTGCCGCTATCGAGGTCGCGCGACTATCTGAGCATCGGAGAACTTCTGGACGCGGTGCGTCCCGAGTTCCCCGATGTCACGATCTCCAAGATCCGCTTCCTCGAGTCCGAAGGGCTGATCGAGCCCGAGCGGACGGAATCCGGGTACCGGAAGTTCTACGAGAAGGACGTCGAAAGGCTCCGCTTCATCCTCACGCTTCAGCGGGACCACTTCCTCCCGCTCAAGGTCATCAGAGAGCGCATCGACAGCGGGGCGTCCGCCCCGACGAACGGGGTAGCGGCTGCGATAGAGCCTATCCCTGAACCTCCAGTTGACAGTTCGGTCGCACCCGATATGGGCGGCGTCCAGCTTGATCGGGCCGAGTTCCTTCGGGCCACCGGGCTGACCGAGGCGCAACTGACGGGCCTGGTTGAGTTCGGGATCATCACCGGCCGCGAGGAAGACCGCTACGACGAGGTGGATCTGATGATCGGCAAGGCAGCCAAGGGCTTTCTGGAGGTGGGGGTGGAGCCCCGACATCTCCGCATGTACCGGCAGTTCGCCGACAGGGAAGCGGGGCTGTTCGAGCAGCTGATCGGGCCTGCTGCCGCTCGCAAGGATGCCGAAGCAGGGCGGGATGCGGCCGAGACCTTCCGGCGTCTCACCACCCTTTCCCGGTCGATACGGGAGGGCATCGCACGTGACGTCGCCCGCGTTGTAAACAGATAGACCTGTCGACATATTGATACATAGATCTATCACCATCCTTCTCGTGCTGGTCCTGGCGACCGGGGCCGCGTCTGCGGCTGGGTCCGGCGGGCCTCCGCAGGTCTCCTGCCGTTCCTGCGTCGTCGTGGATGAGTCCGGCCGCGTGCTGTGGGCCCGGGCTCCCGATGAGCCCGTGGCGATCGCGAGCGCGACCAAGATGGTCACCGCGCTGGTGGTGAGGGACCGCGCCGCTCTGTCGGACGAGGTGGTCGTATCCGACGCCGCGGCCTCCACCCCGGGTGGCAAGCTGTCGCTCCTCCCCGGGCAGAGGGCAACCGTCGGGGACCTCTTGTGGGCCCTCCTCCTCAATTCCTCGAACGATGCCGCCGTCGCTCTCGCCGAACATGTCGCCGGAAGTGAAGCCGCGTTCGTCCGGATGATGGAGGAGCAGGCCGACCGGCTGGGAGCGCGCTCCAGCGATTTCGAAACGTCTCACGGGCTCGATTCGGTCGGACATCGATCGACGGCTTTGGATCTCACCAAGATCGCCGCGTCCCTGCTCGAAGATCCGTTCCTGGCCGAAGTGGTGGCGAGCCCGACCGCAACCATCACCATCTCCGGAAGATCGGTCGCCCTCGAGAACACCAACACCTTGCTCGAGACCTACCGTGGAGCCATCGGGATCAAGACGGGTTTCACGGCCGATGCCGGCAACGTGCTGGTGGCGGCGGCCGAACGCGATGGACGTCGCCTGATCTCCGTGGCACTCGGGTCTAGCGATCACTTCGCCGACAGCGCCTCGCTTCTAGACATCGGATTCCGTCTCATCGCACGTGAGGTGCTCCTGCGAAGGGGGACGCCGGTGGCGGTGCTGTTCACCGATGGTGCCGGTGCGGTTCCCGTCATAGCGGCGCGTCCTCTGCGCGGCCTTCGCCCGCCGGGGGCCACGACGCACTCCTTCGCCCCCTTGTCTATAGAGGGTCCCGTCGAACGAGGACAGGTGGTGGGGACGATCAGGGTCTCCAGCGGGGAAGGCGTGATCGGCTCGGTCCCCGCCGTAGCCGCCGGGGCGCTGGCACCCGCGGGTGACGGTGAGGGCTGGATGGCCGACGTCCTTGCCGGGATCCTGCGGACCACAGCGTCTATCATGCCGGGCAACGACCTATGAGCTTTCCCGAGACCCTGATCGATCCGAGCACCTTGCAGGCGCGCGTGCGGGCATTGGGCCACGAGATCGCCGGCCACTATGCGGGCGCCGATCAGCCTCCGATCCTCGTGAGCGTCCTGAAGGGTTCGTCCATCTTCCTGGCAGACCTGATCCGCCAGATGCACATC
>JBKHYB010000312.1:0-2498 GCA_046565725.1 Actinomycetota bacterium | reverse complement strand
GACATCCAGGTTCGGCTCGCCCGGTTCAAGTGTCCTCGTTCGATCGAGATCGTGGAACAGTTGCCGCATCTGCTGACCGGCAAGGTGCTGCGACGCGCTCTCCGCACCTGATCCGTTCTAGAAGGTCCGGCTTCATGATCCGCAGCCGACGCCCTTCCGCCTGCAAGACCCCCTGACGCTCGAGCCCTTTCAGGGTCCGACACGTGGCCTCGCGGGTCGTCCCGGCTAACTGTCCGAACTCCGTCTGGTTGAGGGGCAGGTCCAGCTCGATGTGATCCCCGCAGCGGTGGCCGAGTTGCTCCGCAAGCTCCATCAGTTTGGACGCGACCCGTACGTCGACTCGTTGGAACGACCTGCCGGCGTTCTGCTGTCGGGTGCGGTCCAGCTTCTGAGCCAAGGTACGCGCCATGGCCGTCGCGCTGGAGGCCGACATCGTCTCCAGGAATCCGGCTCGCCCGAAGACCATCACGACGGCCGGAAGACAGGCGACGACATCCCAACGGGCGGGTGTCTCGAGGAGTGCCTCGACGTCACCGATCAGGTCGCCCGGGACGACGATATCGACGGGCCGTTCGTGAGCGTTCATGTACGTGACCAGCTTGAAGACCCCGTCGGTCACCAGGTAGATGCTGTCCTGCGGCTCTCCCGCAAGGACCAGCGCCTCGCCGGCTGCGACCCTCTTGAAGGTTGCAGCTCTCTGGAGTGCGAGGCGGTCGCGCTCATCGAGCGCGGCGAAGGCCGGGTTGTAGAGCAGAGAACGCACGGGCGTCACCTCCGGTGACGGATCCCGAGCCAAGCGGTCACCGACCAAGATACCCACCAGGTCAAGCGAGCCGAGTAAGCGCAAGAACACGCGAACATAGGGGCGTGACAGAGCCATCCCGGAACCGCACCTGGCTGCGGATCCTCCTTATCGCCGGGCCTGCGGCCGTGTTCGTGGGCATCCTTGTGGTCGCAACCCTGGGCAAGGCCACCGCTCCTCGCCCGGGCGACGACGTCCCCGACTTCGAGGCTCCGCTCCTGGACGGATCCGGGACCCTCGCCCTGTCCGATCTGCGCGGCCAACCGGTCGTGATCAACTTCTGGGCGTCTTGGTGCAAGCCATGCGACGACGAGGCCCCCCTGCTGAAGAGCGCACACGAGCGTTACGGCGATCGCGTGACTTTCCTCGGAGTGAACGCCAAGGATTCGTTGAGCGATGCGCGTGACAAGTGGGCTGAGTGGGACCTCGGCTACCTGTCGGTGCGGGACGACTCCGGCCGTATCTATTCGGACTTCGGTCTGACCGGCCAGCCCGAGACCTTCTTCGTCGACGCCGAAGGCAAACTCGTGGAACACGTGGCCGGACCATTGTTCGAGGACGATCTCCTGCTGTTGCTGGACAAGGTGCTCGACTGATGGGTGGGGTCTCGATCCCCATCGCATTCTTCGCGGGGCTGGTCTCGTTCCTTTCGCCTTGCGTCCTCCCTCTCGTTCCCGGCTACCTGTCGTACATGTCCGGCATGAGCGTCGGAGATCAAGGCGAAGCCCGCGCCCGCCACGCGGTGAAGGTCTCGCTCGCGTTCGTCTTCGGATTCACGATCGTTTTCGTCGCCTTCGGCGTGACGGCAACAGTGCTCGGCCGGTTCCTGTTGACAAACAAGGACGTGCTCGCCCGCGTCGGCGGTGCGTTCATCATCCTGATGGGCCTGATCTTCATGGGTGCCATCAAGGTCCCGTGGCTGTATCGGGAGGCACGCTTCCATCCCACGCCCCAGGCCGGCCTGTGGGGCAGCGTGGTTCTCGGCGGTGCCTTCGCGTTCGGATGGTCGCCTTGCATCGGGGCGACACTCGGGGCCGTCCTCACTATGGCGGCGGGTCGGGCCTCGGAAGGGGGGGCCGCGCAGGGAGCGGTCCTGCTGGCGGTCTACTCGATGGGCTTGGGTATCCCCTTCGTCCTAGCCGGGCTCGGCGTCTCTCGGCTCACCACGGTGCTGGGCTGGTTGCGCCGCCACATAAGGACCGTGAACGTGGTCAGCGGCCTGATCCTCGTCGCGGTCGGCCTCCTGTTCGTGACCAACCAGGTCTTCCAGATCTCGATCTGGCTCCAGCGCAACGTCCCGGCCCTAGAGTCCCTCTGGACCCTCTAGGCCCCCGGACGGCCACCGGTTCGCTCCCCGACACGTGGGCGCGTCCGAAGTTCGTGTCCGAACCCCTCCCGGACCCCTGTACGCCGTGAACGTCAGGGGAGATGATGAACCGAGCGGATAACTCGGCGAGGAGGAACTTTGGATGGGACGTAAGGACCGGGTCGGGCACGCGACCAAGAAGACGCCGAAGTTGACGATCAAGGAGAAGCGCCGCGCCAAGGCTGCGAAGAACCACGAGGAACACGGCCTGCTGAAGCCCCAACCGAAGACCCAAGGATCGTAGGGGCCTGGGACCGTAGCTTTCCAAGCTTTGGTGCCCGGGCACAAATGCACAGCCTGCCTCCTGTGGGTGGGTGATAGCGATGCAAA
>JBKHYB010000311.1:0-2499 GCA_046565725.1 Actinomycetota bacterium | reverse complement strand
CTTCCATCCTCTAACCGCCTCCGATCGCGTGGAGTATCTCGATCTTGTCACCGTCTGCGATAGAGGTTGCTTCCCAGGCCGCGCGCGGCACGACCTCTCCGTTGAGCGCAACCGCTATGCCTCGGTGATGTCCGTCGGTCGTCTCGCCGTCTACGAGCTTGGATATCGATGCACCGTCCGACATCGACCGTTCCTGTCCGTTCACGAACACTCTCATCGGCTCCCGAACCTATCTGCCGAGAAAGCCTCGATCGCGGGCCATAACTCGTCGCGCACGATCAGGTCGGCGATCGCATCCGCCGTTACGGGTGCCAGGAGGATCCCGTTGCGGAAGTGTCCCGTTGCAGCTATGAGTCCTGCGATCGGGGTCGCCCCGAGGATCGGAGCGTTGTCCGGGGTGCCGGGCCGGAAACCGACCCTCACGCCCGTGAACGTCATCTCAGTGATACCGGGCACCAACTCGTACGCATAGCGCAAGAGATCGTGCACTGCCCCGGCCGTCGGAGATGGATCCCAGCCACGCTCTTCCATCGTCGCCCCGATGAGGAGACGGCCGTCGGGTCGAGGAACCAGATAGACGTCGAGGCCGCGCACGTTGCGCGTTATGGGACATGGTTCGGGTCCAGGTGACAGCTCCACGATCTGTCCCTTGACGGGTCGAACGGGAAACAGTCCGTCGGGCAAACCCTTGATCTCAGACGCCGCAGCACCGGCGGCGACCACGACGGTCGACGTCCCGACACTCTCACCGTCATCGAGAACGACGTTGGTCACTGCTCCGTCATCGATCGTTACCTCCTCCACCACCGCTTCGATACGCCGAACACCGACGGCATCACAGGCCTTGCGAAGCGCCTCGGTTAAACGGATCGGGTCGATCTGGTGATCGGCTTGGACGAGAACCCCTCCGCGAGAAGTGCAAGCCGGTTCCAGGTCTTTCACCTGGGTGGCGCTCAAGCGCTCGACTTCGAGTCCCAGGGAGCGTTGGAACTCCAAGAGGTGATCGAGAGCTGCCCTGTCGTCGGCGTCCCGAGCTACCGAGATAGTCCCGCACGGGTTATAGCCCGCCTCGGTGCCAGCTTCCTGTTCGAGCTCGGCGATCCATCTCGGGTACATCTTGGCGGAACGGAGGTTGAGCTGCAGAAGGGGTTCTTCGCCGTAGTGCACCTCGGTCACGGGCGCCAGCATCCCGGCCGCGACCGATGACGCCGCGTCGGCGCGGTTCGGGTCGATGACGGTTACCGATGCACCCATCCGGGCGGTTCGCCATGCGATCGAAAGACCGATGGCTCCGCCTCCAACGACGATCGCATCGGGTGCTGTGCTCAACGGATGCCTCCCAGACCCTGCATTACCAGGGCGGTCTAAGGGTCGCGAGCCTGCCTGTTGCACGGCCCGCCTCTCAGCCTGTTGCGGCTCCCCCGTTTCGAACGGTCCTTCTCAGTATAGGGAGTGCAGGGTTATCGAGTGCGGACGCGGGTAATCACTAAGAGCCAGTTGCTTCACTCGAAGATGAAGGAGGGCCAACGTATGCCTGACCTCGAAGGTGTTAAAGGCAAGGCTAAAGAAGTAGCCGGAGCGGCCGTCGGCGATAAGTCGATGGAGCGCGAAGGTGATGCCCAGCAGGACAAGGCGGAAGCTCAAGAGAAAGCCGCTGCCGCTGAGGAGCGTCAGGAAGCTCACCAAGACTGACGACACCTAGGGAGGGGCGCAAAGCCGGTCAGGAAATGGCCGGCTTTTTCGCGTGCGCGACACCTCGCTCCCAACATTCCGAGGAATGAACTGGTCGATATTCGACCAGATTCCGACGAGGAATCTTGTTAGGGGGCGGGGCGGGACCCGTCGAAGGAGCGGCCGTCGGCCGTCATCGTGTCGATCGTGATCGATCCCGAGGTGGACGCGTCGGCGAGGATCTTCAGCGGCGCGTCGTCCGGAACGGAGAGCCTCTTGACGAGGTGCACGATCGTCCCAGCTTCCGGCTCAGAGAGGAACTTGAGTTCGTCCACGAGAGCATTCATCAGGAAGATGCCGCGGCCGCTCTCGGCCGTTTCGGATGACAGCTCGTGGTCGGACCCGTCAAAGGCTTCCCCACCGGTGTCCTTGATGCGGATCTCACACTCGAGGGCATCGATCTCGATACTGACCTCATATTCGGCCTCTGTGTCGGCCGCATGGTGGAGAACGTTGGAACACGCTTCGGTAACGGCGATCTCTATGTCAGAGACGCAATCGTCCTCGACGCCTAGCTTCAGCAAGGCGTCCCGGCAGATATGCCGGACGACTGGGACGCTGGCCTCATCCCTAGGCAAACAAAGTGTGCAGAGTATCTGCATGACAGTGTTGTTCTTCCCGCTACGGCGGGCCTGAAACGCATGTCACCAAGGTATTCCAGGGCTCTCGCGCCCTACTTCAGTACCTTCCGGAGGGCTTCAAGGGTCCTTTCGATGTCATCCGAAGTGACATCCCGATGGGTCACGAGCCGCATCGCAGACCACGGCC
>JBKHYB010000310.1:0-2508 GCA_046565725.1 Actinomycetota bacterium | reverse complement strand
GGGCCGACCCCGGCGGCCTCTACAGAACGCTCAGGGCGATGGAGCAGGAGGGGCTGGTCCGTTCGACCTGGGAGTCGTCGGACATGGGCCCCGCCCGGAGGACCTACCACCTGACCGAGGACGGCGAGGACTGGTTGCACGCGTGGGCCGGGACCCTGCGGGAAAGCGCTCGGGTCCTGTCGGTCTACCTGAAGCGCTACGACGGGATCTTCACCCGGACCAGGCGTTAGTCGTTCTCCCTGGCAGTAGGTGCACGAGTCATATAGACTTTCCCGACGGACACGGGCGACCCGCTAGGAGGTAAGGGTGGACGCGACTTCGGGCGCGGCAGGGATCTGGTGGGCCATCGGCGTCATCGCACTTTTCCTGATCGTGATCCCTCTCGTGGCCTTCCTTGCTCACCGCTTGCTCCAACACATCATCGAGATAAAGAGGTACGCCGATGACGTCCTCGTTCACGGCGTCGAGATAACCGCCAACCTCGCTCCCGTTCCCGCCCTGGTCGAGACCCGGGACCGCGTCAAGAGGGTCGGCGGAGGACTGTCCGGCTACGCCGGCTACGTGGACCGCCTGCTGTGAGGGAGGGAATATGAACATCCTCGGTGTCCTGACCCTCGTTGGGGTCGCACTCCTGATTGCAGCTCTCGCCGTCTATCTGCTGACGATCCTCTTCCTACTGCGCAAGACGCTCTTCACGCTTGGAACCGTCAATGTCGGGCTGAGGGCGATCGCCCAACGGGTTGAACCTCTCGAGCCGGTCCTTGCAGAGATCAACTCGGATCTGTCCGGAGTCAGAGATGGCCTGGTATCCGTCCTCACCAGAGAAAGGGCAACACTCTGATGACCTATGAGATGAGATGCATCGATGCGGGAGCGGCCTCCTGCGGAGGACATGTGAAAGGCGAGAACGAAGCCGAGTTCAAATCCAACCTGCTCAAACATCTTGCCGAGAAGCACGGGGTCTCGGAACCGAACGACACGCTGCTGGACTATCTCATGGGCGTAGCGACGACATCTGATAGCGGGAAGAGATCCCTCAAGATCTAGTGCCCTTCTCGCGTCGGTCGATCCCAGCGGATCCCCGCCTCGCGCGCGATACGACGTACCTCCTCCATGGCCGTCTCTACAGCCGCCTGCACCTCGTCCGACATCCCCTCACCGACCCCGTCCGCATCGCGCGGCTGACATCCGACGACCCAGACCGACCGGGGAAGCACGTCGAGTCCCTTGGCCAACATGAAAGCCCTCTCGGGAGTGGCGTAATGCATGTCGGCAAGTTCGTCACGTTGGCGCACCAGAGGCATAGCGGTGACGTCGACGATGTCGGGACGCATGACCATCACCGTCCCGGGAGGCCGCCCCACATCGACCGCGTCGATCACGACGAGATGGTCTACCGGATCGAAGAGCTCTTGGATCAGGTGGATGCCGCCTATGCCGACGTCCATGACCTGGACACCCTCCGGGATGGGTCCACGCTGGAGGGATTCCGCAACGCGCACCCCGAAGGCATCGTCCTTCCTCAAGGTGTTGCCCACGCCGGCTACCAGAAATCTCACAGCTCTAGGATGCCATCATGGGCGACATCCCCATAGAAGAGATCCTGCTCGAACTCGAGCAGCGACGGGACAGGTACCCCCCCGACCGGTATCCGGTGCAATACGCGACCGTGTGTTTCCACCTGGGCAGCACCCTGATCCAAGCGCGCCGCCCGGAGGCAGCGGTCGGAGTGCTGGAAGAAGCGGGTTCGATGTTCGATCGCGACGGCTTGGCACTCGAGCGCGCCAAAACACTCAACATGCAGGGGATCGCACATCGAGAGATCGGCGATCTGCAGGCCGCCGAACGTTGCTTCTCGAGAGCAGCCGCCATGTTCGAGGACCTCGGCGAGGCCGTCGAACGAGCTGCTGCCCTCTACAACCTCGGTCTCGTTCAAAGGGATCTTCTCGGCCCCTCCGGTTCGGTCGCCGCTCTAACCGAAGCGCTTTCACTCTTCGAGGTGGATGCATCCGAACCACAGGCTTCCGCAGCAGCGCGGGAGTTGGGCATGTCACTTCTCTCTTCCGGAGAGCCGGCCAAGGCCATCCCCCTCCTCGAACGAGCAGTGACGGCCGCGCTCTCGGCAGCGGATGACTTATCTTTCGGCAACGCTTCGAACGCCTTAGGTCTGGCCTACCTGGGATCCGATCGCCTCGATGACGCCGTCGAGGCGTTCCGCGAAGCAGCGGCCGCCCATCCGCGATCGGTCCGGCCCGAGCCCTATGCGATGGCCAAGGCGAACCTCGCCCTGGCTCTGGAGCGCAGCGGACGGCCGGGGGGAGCGCGCCTCGCCGCTCTGCAGGCCAAAGCGATCCCAACTGCGCCCGAGCCCGTGTGGAACAGCTAGACGGGATCCTCCACCGTGTCGGAAGCGGGCCGGGGGCCCTCTGGGAGGCACTGGAGGAGCAAAGCGACGGAGGCATCGTCAGGGAAGAACTGCTCCGATGGAACGACCTAGACGCTTCGCAG
>JBKHYB010000309.1:0-2513 GCA_046565725.1 Actinomycetota bacterium | reverse complement strand
GTTCCTCGTCCAACTGGTCGGTCCCCTCACGCACTTCCTCGAAGAGACACTGAAGCGAGACCCGGAAGAGTTGACGCTCGTCATCGGCCCCGTGCTCGCCCTGCTCACCATGATCCAGTTCCCCGGCGGCATCGCCGAGCAGATCTCTCCGATCACGCGTTGGCTCGGCGGCGACAGGTTCACGATGCATCCCGAGGGCAAGCATCACAGCCACGGGCCCGGCCTTCTCTCGAAGCTCGGCATCAAGCGGGCGAAGACGGAAGAAGAGGCTGCACCGCAAGAACTTGCGCCGGTGGTCTCCGAGGAACTCCTCCATCCCGAGCATGCCGGTAACCCCGATCCTCAAGGACGCCCTGACGCCCACACCACGGATACGGAGACGTCCACCGGATCGGCGCCGACCCAGACCATGACGGCCGTCGACACGTCTGAAGAGGAGAAGAACTGATGGCGGTCCTCGAAGTCCGTGACATGAGTATCCGCTTCGGTGGTCTCCAGGCCTTGAAGGACGTCAACATCGACGTACCGGAATGGGAGATCGTCGGGTTGATCGGCCCCAACGGAGCCGGAAAGACGACTCTCTTCAACTGCATCATGGGCCTGTACACCCCGAACTCCGGCTCCGTTACGTACCGGGGCCGGGATATCTCTCTGCTTCCGACGCACCGAAAGGTCGCGCTCGGTATCGGACGGACGTTCCAGAACATCGGGCTCGTTCGGGAGCTCACGGTCCTAGAGAACTTCCTGCTCGCCCAGCATTCCCGCGTCGGGTACGGGGCCGTCGGAGGGATGTTCGGACTCCCCCGCACCTTCTTCGAAGAGCGCAAACTCAAAGCGAACGCCCTCGAGGTCCTCGACTTCATCGGTTTGGCCCACCTTGCCCACCGGAAGTTGGGAGGGCTCCCCTATGGAACCCTGAAACTCATCGAGATCGGCACCGTCCTGGCCACCGATCCCGACGTGATCCTTCTGGATGAGCCGTCCTCCGGGATGGGTCCCGATGAAGCTCACGCCTTCGGAGAGAGACTCCTCAAGCTCCGCCAGACGCTGAACCTGACAGTGCTCATGATCGAACACCACGTGCCACTGGTTACGTCGGTGTGCGACTACGTCTACTGCTTGAACTTCGGCCAGATCCTGACGCACGGGAAACCGCGCGAGGTCGCGTCGCACCCCGAGGTCGTCGCGGCCTAACTCGGTGGCGAGGTCGAGGGCTTGCATTCCGAGGAAGATGAGGAGGCAGCCGGTGTCACTTCTTGAGATATCGGAGCTGCGGGCAGGGTACGGATCGCTGCCCGTCCTACAGGGGCTCAGCTTCAACATCGAAGAGGGCGAGACCGCCGTTCTGCTGGGATTGAACGGTGCCGGCAAGACCACCACCGTTCTGTGCCTTGCGGGACTCCTCAAGCCGTGGGGCGGCAAGGTCACACTCGCCGGGAAAGACGTCACCGGATGGGATCCCCGCAAGCTGGTAGCCGAGGGATTGGTACTCGTTCCAGAAGGTCGCCATGTCTTCCCGGAACTGACCATCGCCCAGAACCTCCGTATGGGGGCATGGCCCTACCGCAAGGACCGCAAGAGAACGCGCGAGATCGTCGAGCAAGCGGTCGAATACTTCCCACGCCTCGAAGAGAGATGGACGCAGCTTGCCGGAACGCTCTCCGGTGGTGAGCAGCAGATGTTGGCGATCGCTCGAGGGCTCATGGCTCGTCCGAAGATCCTGCTGATCGACGAGTCCTCGCTGGGCCTCTCCCCCAAGCTCACCAAGACCGTGTTCGACGTCGTCCAGAGGATCAACCAAGACGGCACCACCGTGCTGATGGTGGAACAGAACGCCGGCGTACTCAAGATCGCCGACCGGGCCTTCGTGATGGAGAAAGGCACGCTGGTGTACGAGGGCGCGGGCGACGACATCCTCGACCACGGCGAGATCCGCGAGGCCTATCTGGGCGCTCCGGCCTAAGCACTCCCATCCGGAGGAGACAACCTCAACGCCGACCACTGCTCCGGCCTGGTTAGGTCCAGGTCCAGCGCGACCTTATCGGCGAGGTCATCGGCTGCATCGATCGCTTCTGCGACGGCGTCCACCGATAGCCCGCGCCGTCTCCTCTTGCCGGTTGCCAAGATGGCGTACTCGATAGCGCTGGCTTTCACCGTCTCGGCCGTACCGGGGTCGGGAGCATCGGCGCAGTAAACGATCCGGCTCACCCCCGCAGAGCGCGCCCCGGAGACGATGTCGGCCGCCGCCTTCGGGATAGACGGATGCGATCCGAGGACGATCGTCCGAACGTTCTGGGAAGCTCGCTCGATCAGATCGGCGTCGTCCAGGTAGCGGCCGGAGGCGACGTGCACTGCAGCGTCCGGCACGGCGCTCGGTCCTCCATCCTCGGTAACCAACACCCTCACCTCATCGTCCTGATCGATCAATCTGCGGGAGAGCACGGTCGCGAGGTCGTCATCCACTCCGATCAACAGGATGCTCATGCGAAAACCTTAAGGGCCGCCGGTTCGAT
>JBKHYB010000308.1:0-2528 GCA_046565725.1 Actinomycetota bacterium | reverse complement strand
TCCTCGGACCAACGAACAGGGCAAGCCATCTCGAGCGCCACGCCTTCCCTCACTGCCGGTCCTTCGGCCAGCCCGACGCCCGAGCATCGACCTATCGTCACCCCTCGCCGTTTGCTGGTGGAGAACGAGGCCTTCGGGCGGAGTAAGGGGCGGGTCGCACGGGCGATAGCCGATCTCAAGAAGGTCGATCTATGGAAGCCCCTGACCCGGCGTCTCTACGCCGTGAAGTTCGGTTCTCGGACCGGGAAGGTCAACATCCCGGACGATGGGCACCTGGCGGACGCGTACCTGACGGCCCGGGTGGACGGAGATGTGGGCGGGGCTTTCTGCGACATCATGTTCTTCCCCAGCGCCATGATCGCCGATCTCGAACGCTGGCGGACCTACTACTCCCAGGGTCTCATCGCGGAGGCGCCGCCCTCCGCCCGGCAGTTCTGGGCTTCGATCATGGCCCACGAACTGGCCCATTGTCTCAAGGGGAAGAACGGGGAGCCGGTCGCCATGGCGTGGGAGGAGAGAGCCCTAGCGGCGGTGCGGCAGGCCGGGCTCCGCTAGGCACCGCCTACGTTGTGGCCCCTTACTTGAGCCACTAACACTTAAGAATCCTGTTGCTAAGACCATCAGTATGGGGTATGATCCCGATAGCAGTAGGTGGTTGAGCAACAAGGAGGTGTTTCTCATGCGTCTCGGTCCGGTGATGCAGCTCCGTGGCGACATGGACGACGTCTTCGAGAGGTTCTTCGGCGGTGGCTCGTTGGTGGGTAATGCGGGCCGAAGCTTGACCTACGACGTTCCCACGGACGTCTTCCACACGGAAGACTCGTTGACGATCCGTATGGATCTCCCCGGTATCGATCCCGACAAGGTCGAGGTCACGGTCCAGGACAACGTTCTGTTGATCAACGGGTCGCGGCCCTTCCCGTACGAGTCGGACAAGATCCGTTGGGTCAGGCGCGGTTCCTTCTATGGGGACTTCACGCAGCGGGTCGTTCTCGGCAAGGGACTGAAGCTCGACGCGATCAAGGCTCGCTACGACGACGGCGTTCTCGAACTCACGGTTCCTTACGCCGAAGAGGTGCAGCCTCGCAAGATCTCGATCGAGGTCGGTGACTCGAAGACCGCGCTGAACGCCTGATCGTTCGTTGTTGGAAGCTCTAGAGCCGGCCCCTACGGGGCCGGCTCTATCCATCCCGGGACGGGGATCTGTCGCGTGACAACCATGATTTGGAGGCCACCCAGCCCCCCGGGGTCGGTCAGAGCTCCGAGCGCTTGCCGCCGCGACAGTGCTCGTACCGCATCCCCTCCACGCTTGTCTCGTAAGGCCTGCTCGTGCTCGCGCTTGAGGGCTTCGTCGGCGTCTGCGACCCCCAGCCGTCGCAGCACGTCCCGCTGAGAGGATGGTCCACCGACGCCCATCTCGAGCGCGCTCGCCATCCGAGTCAAGCATCCCCAGTCGACATGTGAGGTGATGTCCTTGGAGCCCGGGCGGTCGAAGAACGCCGTATCGGCTCCGGTTTCCGAATAGCAGACGAGCGTGCCTTGTGGGTGCTCGGATGGTTCCCGATAGCCGTAGTCGACGAAGATGGCGGCCCCCTTGACGATCATCCCGGCGATCCGCTCGATCATCCCGACCCCTCCCACCGGGACCTCCACCTGCAGACATCCTTCGACGGTCCGCCCTTGGAGGGACGCGAGCAGGGCGGGGTCGGGGTCGCGCAGGACGGGGACGAGCCGGCCGTCGTCGTCGTCGACGTGCAGCTCCCTCCAGGTGTGGTCGCGGATCAGAACCTTCACGGGGAGGTTGTCGAGCACCTCGTGACAGAGGACGCAGCCGGTCTCTATGGGTCCCAGCTCGTCCAGGTCCTCCACCCAGGAGACATTGTCGTGGCCTTCCAGGATCGCCTTCTGTCTCGCGCGGTTCTGCGGGGCGTGTTCCACGAGCGTGTATCGGATGCTGTCGGCGAAAGAACCCGTGCAGGAAGCCAGTATGGCTCTGGCCAGGCCTCCTTCTCCGGGTCCGATCTCGACGACGTCGAACCGGTCGGGCTCGCCGGCGGATCTCCAGATCTCGAGTAGCGCGCGGGCCCACAACCAGCCGAAGGTCGGATCCATCTCCGGCGACGTGATGAAGTGCCCCCGCCACCCCGTCCGAGGCCCGCCGGACATGTAATACCCACCCTCCGGGTCGTAGAGGGCGGCCTCCATGTAGCGGTCGAAGGGCAACGGGCCCTCGGTGCGGATCTCCCGGACCAGCCGCTCCTCGAGGCTAGACGTCATCCCTGCCGGGGAGCCGGTTTCGGTGCAGAGCCGGCGCGGCGCCGGGCCTCGTCTCGCATGGTCGTGTACCACGTGCGCTTCTCCTCGTAGGTGCGCACCTGGCCCAGGGCGGCCTCGGCGATCCGGATCACGTCGTGATGCTGGGCTCGGTCGGCATAGATGTGGATCAGCCGGTCGTAGGGCCCGGTCGAGTCGAAGGCACCCTCCACGGCCCTCTCGTAGAGGTCGATCGCTTCTTCCACGCGACCCAG
>JBKHYB010000307.1:0-2582 GCA_046565725.1 Actinomycetota bacterium | reverse complement strand
TCGATGTCGCCTCGGATCTCGACCTCCTCGCGGCGAGGGCGGCCCTTCATGCGGTCGGGATAGCCCATGACCGCGGCGTCGTAAACCGGGATGCCGAGGGCGTTGCAGAACCCGATGGCCTCCTCCGGCTCCCGCACCGGAGCCCGGAGATAGTCACCGTCTCTGTCCACCATCAACAGAGTGGTTGGGTTCGTGGCGGTGCGGGGCTCGATGTAGCCCTCCAGGCCGCGGCGACCCTGCACCCATTGCTCGAGCTTGGAAAGCTCGGGGTTAGCCCTTTTCGAGAAGAACCTACGTATCCGGTCGCTGAAGCCCACGTCTCAATAGTAAAGGGGCCCCCTCGAAAGGGGACCCCTTTATCTGCATCAGTATCTGCTCACATCTGAAGCAGGGCGCTTCTAGCCCTTGCGCTTCTTAACCTCTTCGATGAGCTGAGGCAGGATCTTCAGAGCGTCGCCGACGATGCCGAGGTCGGCCAACTGGAAGATCGGAGCCTCCTCGTCTTTGTTGACGGCGATGATCTTCTTGGACCCCTTCATGCCGACGATGTGCTGAGTCGCACCCGAGATGCCGAACGCCAGGTAGACCGACGGCTTGACCGTCTTACCGGTCTGGCCGATCTGGTAGGCGTAGGGCACCCAGCCGGAGTCGACGACCGCACGGGTGGCGCCGACGGCGGTGTTGCCGATCGTCGCGGCTAGGTCATCGAGCAGCTTGAAGTTGTCGGGCTCCTGGAGGCCGCGGCCCCCGGAGATCACGATCGGCGCTTCCTCGAGCTTCGGCCCGGTGGCCTCTTCCTCGTGGCGCTCGACGCGCTTCGCCTTCTTGGCTTCCTCGGGGATCTCGACCTCGACCGGGATGACCGCTGCCTCGCCACCGGAGGGTTCTGCCACGAAGGACTTCGGGCGAACTAGACCGATCGCGGGGGAACCCTTGAGCTCGACATCCACGATCAGCGAACCACCGAAGATCGCGGTCTTGGCGAGCGTGGCGGAGCCGAAGTCCATGATGTTGCTCATGAGCGTCGCGTTGAGCTTGCCCGACAGACGACCGGCGATGTCACGCGAGTCGTAGTTCGTCGCGAACAGGATCAGGTCGGGTGGGTTGTCCCCCGCGAGCTCCGCGATCGCATGCACGTGCGGCTGAGCGATGTAGTCCGCGTAGACCTCGTCGTCGGAGGCGTAAACGATCTCCGCTCCGTACTCACCGAGCTTGGTCGCTGCCTCGGTGGCACCGGGGCCGAGCGCGATGGCCTCGACCTCGCCGAGCTCACGAGCCTTGGTCAGGATCTCGAGGGCGGTGTTGTCGAGCTTGCCGTTGTCTACCTCTGCATAAACCCAGATCTTCGCCATAGCTAGATCACCTTCGCTTCCGCGAGGAAGTCGGCGATCTTGCTTGCGGCGGTGCCGTCATCCTCGAACTTCTCACCGGCCTTGCGCTCTTCCGCAGGCGTCAACTCGGTGATCTCCTGGTTGACCGCGACATCCTCCGCAGACAGACCGAGATCGGCGAGGCTGAAGGTGTCCACGGGCTTCTTCTTTGCGGCCATGATGCCCTTGAAGGATGCGTAACGAGGCTCGTTCGCGCCGGCCGTCAGTGTCATCAATGCCGGCGTCGGGCACTCGACGACGTGGTAGCCGTCGGCGGTCTGACGCTTGACCTTGATCGCACCCTCGGCGCCTTCGATCTCCTTGGCGAAGGTGACCTGAGGGAGACCCAGCAACTCTGCCAGCGTGGCAGGCATCGTCCCGGTGTAGCCGTCGGTGGATTCGACACCGGCGATCACGAGGTCGACGTCGCCGGCCTTGCGGATCGCAGC
Organism: Actinomycetota bacterium; assembly: GCA_046565725.1. Classification (GTDB taxonomy): domain Bacteria; phylum Actinomycetota; class CADDZG01; order CADDZG01; family WHSQ01; genus CALMBW01. The sequence goes on along the minus strand of JBKHYB010000307.1, from coordinate 763 downwards.
GGCGAGCACCTTAGCCGTGGTCAGAGCGTCGGCGCCCTTAAGCGACGGGTCGCTGACCAGGATGCCCTTGTCGGCCCCCATCGAGAGTCCCCTGCGGATACCTTCCAGGGCGACCTCGGGACCCATCGAGACCAGGGTCACCTCTCCGCCGTGCTTCTCTTGCAGCAGCAGCGCTTCTTCCACCCCGTACTCGTCGCCCGGGTCCATAACGCCGGTGACGCCCTCACGCTTGAGGGTCTTCCCGTCCATCTCAGGTGGGATGTTCGGGTCGGGGATGTGCTTCACACACACCACGATGTTCAAGGCTTCCGACCTCCTAGGGTTGTGATTGCCCGCGATTGTACCCATCTGCTTGCTATTGCAAGCACCGCTCCTTGGTCCGGACGGGCGTCAGGGATAGTAAGGCAGGCTCCGAGGGGGCCGGGACGCCTTCAAGGGGGCCTTCTAGGCCCGCAGGTAGTGGGTGACACCGTCCCGCTGTTCGGTGGTGGCCTTCCCGTCGTCTACCATCAGATCGAGGTGGGCGACGATCTCTGAGACCGCCAGGAAGATGTCGTAGTCCTTGGCCCTCGGATACATCTGTCGGGCGAGGTCGTAAGGCGTCACACCCTCGTCTGTGAGCATCGCGCCCACTCGCTTCTTGCGCTTGAGGTGGTGCTCGATCGTGCGGTCGATCAGATGCTTGGGATCTTCGATCACGTCACCGTGGCCCGGGTAGGCGACCTGCAGGCCGAGGACCGCCATCCGCTCGAGGCTTGCCAGA
>JBKHYB010000306.1:0-2582 GCA_046565725.1 Actinomycetota bacterium | reverse complement strand
GAGGGGTCGGCTCCGGTAAGACGACCTTCACCCGGATGCTCGCCGAGAGAGGCGCCGAGGTGATCGACGCCGATCAGATCGGCCACCGCGCCCTCGATCCGGGCACGCAGACATGGCATTCCGTCGTGGATACGTTCGGCGAGGGCGTACTCGCTGCCGCCGGGATGGATGTCGACCGCAAGCGGCTCGGAGAGATCGTTTTCGGCGACCGTGAGAAGTTGGCGGCCCTTAACGCGATCGTGCATCCGTTCATCATGAAGACGATCGCGGACACGCTGGAGACCCTGAGCGGCACGGATGAGATCGTGATCCTCGATGCCGCCCTGATCGTAGAGCTGAAGCTTCACGAGGCTTTAGACGTACTGGTGGTCGTCACCACCAAGGAAGAAGCACGGAAGCAACGACTGTCCCAACAGAGAGGGATGTCCTTCGACGACGTCCAGAAACGGATCGAAGCGCAACTCCCCATAGAGCAGCTGTTGGAAGAAGCGGACATCGTCGTCAACAACGACGGCACGTTGGAAGATCTGGAGAAGGAAGCCGATCGCGTGTGGGAAGAGCTCCTGAGACGCAGGTCTGCATAGAGAAGGAAGGTTCAGCATCCATGAAACGTAAGGTCGAATATCTCGCGAGCATCTCCATCCTCGAGACCCTCTCCTTCTTGGTGCTGCTCGCCATGATGTTCCTGAGGAGCGAAACCGGGATATCTGTCGCCGGCATGATCCACGGGTTGTTGTTCCTCGGCTACATGATCCTCGTGATACGCGATCGCGAGGATTACAACTGGACCTGGTCATTCGTCGCCGTCGCGATACTCACGGGTCCGGTTGGGGCCATCATCGTGCTGGAGCGGTTGAGGAGAGACGGACTTCTCGCCCGCGCATGAGGCTCGACATGGTGTTCTTCGATGCGGGTGAGACCCTGCTTCACCCGCATCCCTCTTTCCATGAACTCTTCTCTGCGGTCTGTTCGCGTGCCGGATACGAGGTCGACGCGGACACCGTCCTCGACGTACAGCAACGCTTGGCTCCGCACCTAGTAGAGCTCGCTGCCGAAACCGGTATCGACAAGCCCTCGCTCAGTGCGGACGACTCGTTGACCTTCTGGAGCCACCTGTATCGACGGTTGCTGGGAGAGCTGGGCCTTGAGGACGAGTCACTCGTCGCCGACATGTATGCCACCTTCTCGTCTTCGGCTTCTTACCGGCTCTTCGACGATGCCCTGCCCGTACTCCGGCAACTGAGCGGCGCCGGGGTCAGGATCGGTCTGATCTCCAACTTCGAGGAGTGGCTGGAAGAGATGCTGGTCGAACTCGAGGTGGGGCACCTTTTCGATGTCAGCGTCATCTCCGGGGTAGAGGGTATCGAGAAGCCCGACCTGCAGATCTACCGGGCAGCCCTGGACAAGGCGGGGTGCGATCCGAGCGCTGCCGCCCATGTCGGCGATTCCCCCAAGATGGATGTGGAACCGGCGGCCGCCGTCGGGATGACGCCTATCCTCCTCGACCGCTACGACCGGTATCCCGACGTGACGCCCCGGGTGCGTTCGCTGCTCGACGTACCCGAACTCCTGGAGCGCCTGTTCCGGGAATAGTTGTCGGAGGCGCTGCGTAGGATGTCTGCGTGGCGAGATTCAAGGTGGTGTCGGACTTCGAGCCGGCCGGTGATCAACCTCAGGCTGTAGAGGCCATCGCGCAGCGCGTCCTGGCAGGGGAGAGGTACACCACCCTGTTAGGGGCCACCGGCACGGGGAAGACGGCCACGATCGCGTGGGCGTTGGAGCAGATCCAGAAGCCCACGTTGGTGCTTGCCCCCAACAAATCTCTCGCCGCTCAGCTCTGCAACGAGTTCAAGCAGTTCTTCCCTCACAACGCCGTCGAATACTTCGTCAGCTACTACGACTATTACCAGCCGGAAGCCTACGTTCCGTCCTCGGACACCTACATCGAGAAAGACTCGTCCATCAACGACGAGATCGAACGGCTGAGGCATTCGGCGACCTCGGCACTCCTGCAGCGCGAAGACGTCATCATCGTGGCTTCGGTGTCTGCGATCTTCGGTTTGGGCTCACCGGAGGAGTATCTGAACCAAACGGTGGGTCTGGCGCGGGGTGGAACCGCAGATCGGGATTTCATAACTCAGCGGTTGGTGGATATCCAGTACGAACGCAACGACGTGAACTTCATCCGGGGCAAGTTCCGCGTCAGGGGAGACACCATCGAGATCTTCCCTGCCTACGAGGAACTGGCCATCCGCGTCGAGCTGTTCGGCGATGAGGTAGATCGCATCATCGAGCTCGACCCTCTCACGGGCGAGATCACCCGAGAACTGGACCACGTGACCATCTATCCGGCATCGCACTACGTTGCATCGAGGGAACGGATGGAGCGAGCGATCCAACAGATCGAACTCGAACTGGCGGACCGCCTTAAGGTGCTCGAGTCGCAGGGAAAGCTCCTCGAAGCCCAGCGCTTACGGATGCGGACGAACTACGACCTCGAGATGATGCGAGAGGTTGGCTTCTGCAACGGCATCGAGAACTATTCGCGTCACATCGAGGGCCGCTCTCCCGGCGAACGTCCG
>JBKHYB010000305.1:0-2595 GCA_046565725.1 Actinomycetota bacterium | reverse complement strand
CATCGAGGCCGCCGACGAGCTCGCGGGGCCGATCCTCTTCACCGCGATCGTCGCGCTCGTCGTGGGGTTCGTGGCGACGAAGCTCGCCACGATGGCGGTCACCCGGCGAACATGACCGGATAGCGACGCTAGAGGGTTCGGTCTCGGATCAGGTCTCCCGCTCGCGGTCCCAACCCATCGTTGAGATCGTCGATGAGTTCGGTGGCGATCTCTTGGGCCCGCTGGAGGGTGCGGCCCAAGCTCTCCTTCGTCGTCCAAGGTTCGCCGACCTCTGCAGCCATCTTTGCTACGACCAGTCCCTGGATGACGTCATCGTTAAGGAGGAGTGCATGGCGCCGTCTTAGGTCTATCTGCATGTCACGCATGTCTTCGTTGCGCTTCCATACGATCAATCCGGCGACACTCGCGGCCAAGATGAACGCGCCGTGGACGAGTGCCCACTTCACAGGGTTACCGATCGCTGCGGGGTGGTTGTAAACAGACATCGGATCCAGAACGCCTATGACGCCGTGATGGATCAGGACATATGCGATCGATAGCAGGAACGGCCACCAGGATTGATAAAGGGTGATGAGCGTGATCATCACGAAGAAATGGAAGTGGGCCTCGATCGTTCCTCCCGACAGGTGAACGAGGATCGCGGATGATGAGAGCAGCCCGAACGTGACGATCCCTGCACGGATATGTCGAGGGAGGGGCCGGTTCGCCAAGAGAGCGCACATGGCCACGCCTCCCGATTCGACGGCTGCGTGCAGGACGCCGAAGCCTCGGAAGATGGCGAAGACGAAAAGACCTAAAGCCTGGGCCCATAGCAGCGCGATGAATCCACGATGCCGCCCGACCCACACCTCAGTGGCAAGGACGTCACCTCTCGGTAAGACCCTGCCCCAGAGTTGATGGTTCATCCCCATCTGCGTCTCCATCTTCTGTTGGGAAGATGCTACAGCGGGGACGCGTCCGTGGACAGGGCTAAGTCAGGGCGGGTAGGACCAGATATCTCGGTCCTTGGACGGCTTCTTCGTGGTCGACGAGCGCCTCCTGCGTAGAGCCTGACGTCGGATCTCCCTTGTGATCATGCGGGAGATGGCTATCCAACCGACCGAGACGACGATCAGCATGACGGCCGCAACCGACAGGAGTGGGTCCTCGGTCAGCTCCGCCAGGCCGGCCTGGGCGAGGATCATCGACCAGAACCTGCCCGGCCTGCGAGGATAGGGCCATGTCCGATCTGGTTCAGAAGCAAGTCGCTCTCTCCGATCTGTTGAGGGAGTTGGGTCGAGTTGTGGTCGCCTACTCCGGTGGGGTTGATTCTGCCTTCCTAGCGTCGGTCGCGCACGGAGTTCTCGGGAGAGATTCGCTGGCCGTTACGGCCGTGTCCCCCTCGCTCGCTCGGCGGGAGCTGGAGCAAGCCAAGGATCTCGCCCAGAAGCGTGGATGGAACCATCGCCTGATCGGGACCCACGAGGTGGCCCGCGAAGAGTACGCCCGCAACGATGCCGACCGCTGCTACTGGTGCAAGTCCGAACTCTTTGAGACGTTACGCCCGCTGGCCCACGAGCTTGGAGCCAACATCCTCGTCGGAACGAACACCGACGACCTCGGCGATCACCGGCCGGGGCTGAAGGCCGCCGACGAGAACGGCGTCTCAGCTCCGATGGTTGCCGTGGGTCTGTCGAAGCAGGAGATCCGAGAGTTGTCTCGCAGAGCCGGACTGCCGACGGCCGAGAAGCCCGCCTCGCCGTGTTTGGCTTCGCGTTTCGCGTACGGGGTGAGAGTCACTCCTGAAGGACTTCGAAGGGTGGAGGCCGCGGAAGAGTTCGTCCGCGGTTTCGGGTTCGAGGTACTGCGGGTGCGCGATCACGGCGATCTCGCAAGGATAGAGGTCGCCGCAGATGAGGTACCTCGGGCCGCAGCTCTCTCAGAGAAGCTCACGTCCGGCTTGAAACAACTTGGATATCGGTACGTGACCCTCGATATGCAAGGTTTCCGTTCCGGAGCGTTGAACGAGGTTCTGCCGCTGCCGACCATCGGCTCCGGGCCACGGTGAACGGTTGAGGCGGGCGCTCGCGACATCGTTCGCGTTGCTGGTCTTGTCCACCGGGACCGTCACGCAAGCTTCATCGGACCCCACCGAAGTCGGTCGCTACTTCGTCCTTCTCGAAGATGCGAACTCTGGAGCGCGATCGCGCGCCGCTTCTCGAGCCTCGCAGCGTGCGGTGATCGATCGGATAACGACGTTCGGGGGGCGTATCGGCTACCGCTACTCAGCTCTTTTCAACGGTGTTTCGGCAACCCTCGATGACCGAACGGTGGCAGAGCTGCGTTCCGACCCATCGGTCGCCGGTGTCGTCCCCGTCAAGATGGTCGAAAGGTTCGATGACGGTGTTGCCGCTGTGGGCGCGCCGTACGCTTGGGACCGCTACGGGTTGTCGGGCCGAGGTGTGACGGTCGCGGTTGTGGATTCGGGGATCGACTATCACCATGCGTCGTTCCGTGGCGAGGGGACCCGGGCTGCTTATCTGGATAACGATCCCACCCGGATCGAGCGGGACTCGTTCCCGACAGCGAAGGTGATCGACGGCTACGACTTCGTCG
>JBKHYB010000304.1:0-2602 GCA_046565725.1 Actinomycetota bacterium | reverse complement strand
GACCCGGGCGTTCGGCAGCTTCACGTCCTCTACGACGTAGCGCATCCCGCCGGCGTCGGGCCTCTCGAACAACGGCTCGAACAACAACGCCTGCTGGATGCTGCCCCTGATCGACAACCGGCGCTCGGCGAATGCCTCGATCCCAGACAGTGCCCCCGAATTGATCTCGAGCCAGGTCGACGGAGATGTCGAGATCGTCACCTTCGCCCGGCCCTCGGGCTCGACGATCCTGCAGGATCCATGCCGAACCACAACATCGCGAACGAGGCTCCCTATGCGCAACCTGAAACGTGCGTCGAGCCCCCGTCCGCGATGGTGCAGGAAGCGGGCGGGTAGATCGTTGACCGACTCGATCACCGAACCAGGAGCCATGTGTTCCCCACTATAGGGTCCGGACGCATGCCATTCCCGGACCTTTCCCGGTTACGTGGAACCTAGTCAGGCGAGGATCTTGTCTGCGAGTTCGCTCAGTTGAGCGGAAGGGAAACCTTCGAAACCCTGGAGCCACTGCGCCCGCTTGTAGTAGCGGTGGAGGATGTGTTCCCAGGTGAATCCGATACCACCGTGCACCTGGATCGAGCGCTCGCAAGCGAACACTGCCGCCTCGGTCGCTTGCGCCTTGGCCGCCAGGACCGCTCGTTCGGCCTGTTCGTCGGATTCAGCAACGCACCACGCGGCCCAGTACGCGAGCGACCGTGCAAGCTCGACGTGCAGGTAGGTGTCGGCAACCTGGTGAGAGACGGCTTGGTACTGACCGATGGGCTTGCCGAACTGCTGACGCTCCTTGACGTACTCGCGGGCTAGATCGTGCGCCTTCTGGGCGACCCCCACCGCCTCGAGGGCTGCCGCTGCCAACGACCGCAGCCTGATCGTGTGGACGAGATCGCGTGCGGCCTCTCCCTCGGCCACGGGCGTTCCACCAGAGGTGGCGACGGACGCAAGCCGGCGGGTGCGATCCACGGTGGTCAGGGTCTTGGGTTCCGGCGCGTCGAAGGCCACCACCGACCCGTCGACGGTCAGGAAAACGACTTCGGCCTTGTCACCATCGACCACGCGATCGGCGTCGTTCGAGAACGAAGCAGCCGTGTCACCGGCCATGACCTTCTCCAGGAGAGAGCCGTCCGGATGTGCTTCGAGTGCCGGGAGGGCGAGCGCCACGGTCGCGAAGTACAGGCCCGGATATAGCGCGTAGCCCATCTCCTCGAAGATCACGGCCTCGTCGAGGAACGACATACCGGCACCGCCCTTGTCCTCGGGCGTCGACAGACCCACCCAACCGAGGTCGGCGATCTCTTTCCAGGACTTCGGATCCCATCCCTCGTCCGAGTCGGCCAACTCGACGACACGGTCCTCGGGGAAGCGATCCTTCAGGAACTGCCGCGCTTGATCGCGCAGCATCTGCTGTTCGTCGGAGAATGCGAAATCCATATCGCTATCTGCTCCTTGGAAGACCTAGGACCCGTTCGGACACGATGTTGCGCAACACCTCGGAGGTGTCGGCCTCGATCGTGTTGCCCCTGCTCCTCAGCTGGGCGTACTGCCAGTAGCCGTTCCACCAGGCGTCGGTGTCGTCCAGCGGAGCATCGGGACCGAGGATCTCGAGTGCCAGTTTCGTCAGCTTCTGGTTCGGCTCGGACCAGTGCAGTTTCGCGATCGAACCTTCGGGGCCGGGGATGCCGGTCTTCACCAGTCCGGTGAGGGCCCTGTAGTTCGTGAACCGCAGCCCCTGTAGATCGACGTAGAGGGCCGCGATCTTGTTGCGGATCACGGGGTCTTCGGCGGGAACGACTCCATCCCGGCGCCGCTCCTTCGCCGTCTGGATCAGTTTCTTGAGGGCGACCTCCAAGCGAGCGGTGAGGGCGAAGCCGAGCGTTCCCCGCTCGTGCATCAAGGTGGTCATCGCCACGCGCCATCCGTCGTTCATCTCGCCGAGGATGTTGGCCTTCGGAACCCTCACATCGTTGAAGAAGATCTCGTTGAACTCCGGGTCACCGGTGATCTGTTTCAGCGGTCTCACCTCGACGCCGGGTGAGTGCATGTCCACCAGCAGGTAGGTGATGCCGTTGTGCTTGGCGGCGTCGGGGTCGGTGCGGACCAGCAGGATGCAGAAATCGGCGATGTGGGCGAATGATGACCACACCTTCTGACCGTTGACCACGAACTCGTCGCCGTCGAGGGTCCCCTTGGTCTTCAGAGAGGCGAGGTCGCTGCCGGAGCCGGGCTCGGAGAAGCCCTGGCACCAGACCTCCTCGCCGGACAGGATCTTCGCGAGGTGACGTGACTTCTGCTCGTCCGTCCCGTGAGCGATGATCGTCGGCCCGGCCATGCCGAGTCCGATCACCCCGATGTGGTCGGGGGCCTCGGCTCTGGCGACCTCCTCGAGGTAGATCGCCTGGTGGGTGTACGGGGCGCCTTGGCCTCCGTACTCCTTCGGCCAGGTGAGACCGGCATAGCCCGCCTCGTAGAGCTTGGCCGACCAGGCCTTGGCCGCCTCGACGTCCATCCGGCAGGGGGTCGGTTCGATGTCACCGGGACTGTTGGCCTCTATCCAGGCCCGCAGTTCCTTCCTGAATGCCGCCTCTTCGGGCGTGTCTCTGAAGTC
>JBKHYB010000303.1:0-2604 GCA_046565725.1 Actinomycetota bacterium | reverse complement strand
TCCAACCGAACTCCCCACCTGGGTACTCCCCGGCGTTGTCGCCGGACTCGATGAAGAACTTGGTGCGATTCGGCGCGAAGTCCTCGTCGGTTCCAACGATGAAACGGTTGTTGGCGCTCCATGCGGCCTGGTGAGCATTGCCCTCAGGAGTGAAGCCGGGAACCTGTGGGTCCTCCGCCGCGTAGTCCGAGTCCGTCACGAAGACCGGGTTGGCCGGGTCATCCACGTTCAACAGGACCCAGCCTGCGTCCCAGTAAGAGATGAGCATCATCCATTGCCCATCGATCTTCTTGACCCACATGTCGTGGATGAAGGCCGACTCACCATGAGCGAGCTGCGGAGAGATCTGCCCCTCCCAGTCCGGAAGCCCGGTTTCCCGCACGAGAACCGGGTTGGCGGGATCACTGATGTCGAAGATGTCGACGTCGAGCGCCTCGAAGTTGTCAACGGCCACGGCATAAGCGTGACGGCCGTCGGCCCAACCCATGACGCTGTGCACCGCATTCGGGAACTCCAGCGGCGTCGGGTCCTCGGGATCGTTGGCGTCGGTGTCTCCGAACTGATCGACCAGCTGCTTCGGCCTGGCCGGGTTGTTCACGTCGTAGATCGAGATCCCGCCCGCCTCGCCGAGCCCACAGGACTCGTTGCTGTGAAGAAGGAGGCTTCCCTCGAAGAAAGGCGTGTCGACCTTGAGCGCGTGGACTCCCTCAGAGACATACGCGTCCGCGCCCGCTCTGATGAAAGCCACCTCACGCGGAGCCTTCGGGTTCCGGACGTCTACAACCGAAACACCTGCGCCCGTTCCGCTGTTGCTCACGCACGCCGGCGAGTATTTACCCACGTACGCGAAACCCTTCAGGTAGTTCACGTCCGACACCCCGCCGGGGATATCCGTGAGCTTCAACCGAGAGATCAGCCGCATGTTCTCTTTCGAAGCGGGCAGATGGCCCTCGCTGGTGCCATGGTTATCGTCGATCGCTGTGTAAGCCGCGGCGCGCTCGCGCCTGGCCTGCTTGGTGTGATCTCGTGCGATGGCCGTTCCGCCCAGCGACGCTACGAGTCCGAGCACGGCAAAGCTAGCTAGAAGTCTCTTAGACAAGCAGATTCCCCTCCCAATAGATCCGTCCCCAGCCCTTTTACGAGGACTCCCTGATAAGACAGTGGAAGGAAACCATCATGGCTGTGCGTAGTCAAGGAAACGCCTCACGTAACCGCAAGGCAAGCCTTGTCAGGCTCCTTTGGCCCGCACGAGTCCGCACATCCCCTCGCAGATCCCGTCGGTCATGACCGAGTGCAGCGTGCAGCGGTAGTGGTAGCGGCCCTGCTTCCGGAAGCGCTTCTTGACGCTGTCGCCCTCATAGAGCCAGATCTTCGTCTTGTTGGACCACGGTCCCTTGTACGGCTTGAAGTCGTGAACCTCAGAGGTCGGGTTGCTGAAGATCACCTGGTCACCCTTCGTGATCACCACGGGAGACGGGGACCAGGTGCGAGACAAGGTCGCCTTCACCTTGGGCACGGCCGCGCCGGCGTGAGAGGTTCCGATCAAGCCGACAAACAGGGCAAATGCGGCGATCCTGCGGGGCACTACTACCTCCTCACTTCGAAGTCATTGCGGTTCTGTCCCCGGTCCAAAGCCGTCTGGACGTTGCCGACGTTGTCGATTCCGCGACTGTAGGCGGTGTAGAACCGGATGCCGTTCGCCTTGGTGCTGGGCTTCAGCTTGGTCATAGTGAATAACGTTAGTTCGGTGAAATAGTCACCCTTCTCTTTCGACCATCTCACCTCGCCGCACGAGCCCCGGCGGAATCCGGCACCGGTCCACCACGCACATCTGCCGGAGGTCAGCTTCTTGCGCAGGGCAACCTCCACCTTCCGGATCCCCGACCCCTGCTCGTCGTCCTGGGTGAACACGAGGAACTCCTCAACCACGCCGGGGCGGTAGACCTTGCCGTGCAGCGGCTGATGGAAGGCGGTGTACGGAGGCGTGTCGTCGGCCGGCACGGACCCTTCGTCATCCCTGATCACGACCCGAGCAGACGCCGTCATCAGCTCCGCCCCAGAAGGAGAGCCGAGCGTCAGGTCGAACGACACCTCGCCCGATGCCGACCCGTCGTCGATGATCCCCACGGAGATGCGCTTGGCCCTCTCCCCCGCGCCGAACGACAAGGTGCCACTGCGGGATGCGTAGTCCTCTCCGGCCACCGCGGTCCCATCCGACGTCGAATAACCGACGGACGCTGGAGCGGAATCGGAACCGGCGCGGATCACCCACAGGTCGACCGATGAACGGCTCTCGAACACCGAGTACTCCGCGTCCTCGAAACCGACACGGGAAGGCCCATCGTCGTCGATGATCGACATCTCGGCGGTTCCAGGGAAGGCGATCACCATCCCATTCGTAGGCTGCTCGAGTCCCAGACCAACAACCTCGATGTCCTCCACCTCATCGTCGTCGATTACGGGGAGGAAGACCTCGGCCTGTTCGACCGGGGTGGAGAACCGAACGGTGTGGGTCCCCCCGATGAAATCGGCGCCTTCGGCGGCCGTGATCGCCTCCGCGGTCATCTGCACCGAAGCTTCGCCGGACCCGTGGGTACCGCGCTC
>JBKHYB010000302.1:0-2607 GCA_046565725.1 Actinomycetota bacterium | reverse complement strand
TGGGTGCCGGGCGAGGTATTCGGCCATCGAGACATCTACCTTCAGAACGTCGTCTAACGCAGCAGTAGTCATCGCCGTCCTCCGCTCACTTAGACCCGTACATGAGGTTGGCCACCTTCTCGATCATCTCGAGACCGGTCACATCCCGTTCCAACTCCGGCACTCGGGCGAGGATGTCATCGCCGAACGTCCGAGAGATCTTGTCCAGGTAACCGCGCTGCATCGCGATGCGGTTCTTGAGATACGTGGGCACGCCCTTGTCTTCGGACAACTCTGCCGGGATCACCCGGTTGACCACGTAACCCGCCACAGGTACGTCGAACTGGGCGAACATCGTGGCAGCCTTCTGGGTGTCGAGCAGGATCATCTCTTCCGGGATCAGTACGAAGAAGAAGGCCGTGCGTTGGCGATCGGTGAGTATCTGAGAAGCCTTACTGATCCGCTCCCGGATGTACTGCAGCTCACCCAGGATCTGATCCTCCTCAAGGGTTGAGCCCTTCTTCATCCGCGCGGCGACCTCTTCGTACTCGCGCATCTCCTCGCGCAAGCCTGTGATCTTCCCGATCCACTCGTCGTAGACCTTCGCCATCGACAGGTAGTAGAGGGCATGGCCGAGAGGGACCAAGTCATAGATGTAGTAGTCGTAATAGCCAGCAACCACGATGTCGACCACCGAGTCGAAGATCGCGCTCTCTTCCATCGCCGGCTCGGCCGAGGCGGCCTGGATGTAGTCCTCGATCTCATCGGGTACGGCATCCAGCGAGTACATGTCCTTGATCTTCTGGCGGATCTCGTCCTGGTACTCACGGATGTGACGATCCGCATCGATCTCTTGCGCGTAGAGGTTGTCCATGATCTTGACCGCGCCCTGCCCGAAGATGTCTCTCTGGAAGATGTCGGACAGACTGGCCTGCGGGTCCACCGAGAAGACAAGAACCTTGTGCCCTTGCTGGGCGAGCCAGTACCCGGTTGCAGCGGAGAAGGTCGTCTTTCCTAGTCCACCCTTGCCGCCGAACATCACATAGCGCCGCTCCGGATGGTCTTCGAAGAACGTGGAGAGGCTGCCCGTGCTTCCGGTCTTCGATGCGATCGTTTCCGGCGTCTTTGCCACCCGGTCCTCCTAGAACATCGCGTCGGTTACGTCTTTCTCGCGCAACATGCTTCGTTTCCAGGTCGAGATCTGCGGAACGACATAAGGGAGAAGTCGCATCGAGTAGTACGGCGGGAGGATAGGCACCCCGAGCATGTCGCCCATCGTGATGAGGATGAAGAGGTGTTCCATGCTCGCCCTCGTCCTCATCGCGTGGCGACTCATGTCGTGCGCCGCCATCCCATAGGTAACCTCTCGGACCTTGCCGAAGAGACCTTTGAGGCCCTTGCGTTCCGAGCTCTCTTGCCGACCCTGTTCGTTGCTCATCAGCACCCCCCGTGCTCAGAGACCGTGCAGGTCGAAATCGTGTTCCTCGCTTAGGTCACGTTCTCTCAATACCCGCCGCTTCCAGGCGGAAACTTGCGGCGTCACGTACGGCAGCAGCCGCAACGAGTAATAGGGCGGCATCACCGGAAGCCCGATCATGTCTCCGACCGTGGCCACCATGAAGATGGTCTCGAGGGAGGAGCGCGTCTCGAGCGCATGGCGGGCCCATTCGTAGCCCACCATGCCGTGAAGGAAGTCCGCTACCGCCTGCCTGAATCCCTTCGCTGGCTCCGGCGCAGTCATCGCCCCCCCCCTTGCATACCGTCCTCCCTAGCGTACATTTCCTTCGATGCCGGATCTTTCGCCGCCCGGGGTACTGCTGTTCATCTTGTTGGTCGTGGTCCTGCTGTGGTTCGCGTTAGGCACCCAGCGCAACATCAAACGCGGCAACGAGGTCCTCTCCTGGTTGCAGGGCGGTCTCCCCCTGCTGGGACATCGCACCACCCTCAAGTGGCTGGGCAGTTCGGCGGTTCAGCTGACGCTCACCGAAGTGAACCCGCCGCTCACGACGGCCGAGGTGCTGGTCGTACTCGAACCTCGGGATCTCGGCTGGCTGTGGGCGTGGTCCCGCCGTAAGGGCAGGCGCGACTTCCTGATCCTCCGGGCACGACTTGAGCGGTCTCCTCGCTTCGAGCTGGAAGCCGGCGACCGCGGCGGCTGGACGGGGACCGACCGGATCTCCAAGCTCGACCGAGAGGCGTGGCAGGAGGCGACGTGGGACCCGTCGGTTGTGGTCCTGCACGGAAGCGATGCCGACCCTCAGATCGTTCGTCGGGTCTGGGAGGACATCAGAGCCCAGGTCGGATCGGTCTGGCGCCTGTCGATCAGGAGGGACAACCCCCACATCGAGCTGCACGTGCCGCTGGCGGACACCCACACCGTTGGAGCCAAGCGGCTGGTTGGCTCGTTCCTCGAGCGCGGAGATGATCGCCGTCTGCTCCGGGGTGGGCCGGTGCAGGCGCAGCAGCTTGGCGAGCTCCTCCGGGGTGTAGCGCGGACCGGCGTCGGCACGCCGGCCTTCACCCCGAGCCGAACCACTGCCCCCGTCTGCGCCTCGAGCTCCGAGGGTTTGCCCTCCATGATGTCGCGCTGCATCGAGGCGGTACCGTCGTCGGGCAAAGCTTCGACGA
>JBKHYB010000301.1:0-2618 GCA_046565725.1 Actinomycetota bacterium | reverse complement strand
TGAAGCGGTACGAGCCTGGCGCTCGGAGCGAGCCCGCGAGGTGACCGAACAGCGCAGGCCGGACCTCACTCAGTAGGTAGGAATTTATCGGCGAACCCCCTTTTTTTCGCGTCCCGTCTCGTCATAGGTTGACTACGAAGCGTAGTCAGCCCGATCGGGGGCAACTGTTGAAAGAGGAGGGATCAGTGGATCTATCGGAAGCATCGTGGCGTGAGAAGAGCCGCACGTTCTTCGGCGCGATAGCCCTCGCACTGGTAGTAGCCGTGCTCGCACCACCGGTCGTTCAGGCCGCGATTACGCGCGTGCGGGGCACCGTGACTGCCAAGATCAAAGACTCGACCGGAGGCACCATCGATGCCGCTGCCATCGATCGTCTTGGCCTCTTCGTGACCGACGGCCCGGACGGCGCTGTCGCGGTTCGGAACTTCGCGGGGGGCGGCGGCTTCATCGGCGCTGCCGACTGCGCGGCGGGCGGTTTGCCCGACACCGTGACCGTCCCGAACAACGGAGTTGGAGAGATCGTGACCGGGATCATCGTGACGGGGACGGATGCCGCCGTGCAGCTGTCTTCCGAGGCAACCGATGCCTTGCTGGGGGTCCCGGAGGGCGCCGACTTCCCCGTTTCAACGTTCAGGGTCAACGCCAATCACCCGAACGAGTTCGTCGGACTGGGCAACGGCTTGACGATCACCGCTCCCTTGAAGGTCAAGTGCACAGGGACTAACGGACAAGTCGTCGTTCTCGGCCAGTAATCGGCACCGATCTGCTGCAGGAGGGCGCCCTCCCGGGCGCCCTCCTGCGCGCCTAAGCAGGACTGCCGATGGCAAACGCCGCGGTTCTCCCCGACGATTGGGAAAATAGGCCGAATCGCCACATAGCTCTTTCATGGACCAGCCGATAGATCATCCGTCGCCTCCTCCGGACCCGCGCAGGAACCGTCACGCGGTCCTGGGTGTGCTCGCGCTCTGCTTGGTGGCTTCGGCGTTCGTCGCCACCTGGCACCTGCTTCATGGAGGGTTCCAGGGGGGCATCCCGGTGACCGCCCGTTTCTCCGCTCCGGGGGTAGGTCAGCAACTTCCCATCGGAGGAGACGTCAAGGTGCGAGGGGTCCTGGTGGGCCGGATCCACGACATCTCGCTGGCCGACTCCGGCCACGCCGTAGTCCATATGAGGTTGGACCCCGAGGTCCCCATCCCCAACGACGCGCGCGCAGAGATCCGGTCCAAGACGGCGTTCGGACAGAAGTGGTTGGAGCTCATCCCGTCCCCCAACTCTGGGGTTTCCGAACCGCTCGCCGCTGGCAACGAGATTCCGGACGAGCGGACCGAGGAGCCCCTGGAGTTCGAGAAGGCGCTGCAACTGGGCCACGACGTGCTCGACGCGGTTCCACTCGGTGACCTGTCAGCCGTTCTGCGATCCCTTGCGGAGGGGTTCTCGGGTCAGGAACCGGATGCCCGTCGTGCGTTGGATCGCGGCCTGGTCGCTCTGCGAGCGGTGAACAGCCGCTCGCAGGAGCTGGATCTGAGCCTCCGACAGCTCCGCGAGTTCGCGGGGTGGCTCGACGACAACGACGCGGAGCTGCTTGCGTTACTGGACTCGTTCGATCGCGCCAACCGCGCCCTGATCGGCGCGGCGCCAGAGTTCCGCTCCAACCTCTTGTCGGTCCCACTCTTCTTCGATCGCTTCGCGGCGTTCCAAGAGACGACCGAACAGGACCTGGGACGGTTGATCCAGAACGGCGCCACGCTCGCCGAGTTCCTGGCACCGCGCTCGGACCGGATCACCGATCTGATCGTTCAGCTCGAGGCCTTCACAACGGTGTGGAACTCCGGGCTCAAGCAACCCTGCGCCGGCGAGTACGAGTCGAACATGACGTGCTGGCAGATCTATCAGATGCCCGGCATGGAGTCGCGCGGGCTTTATGGAAGAGGACAGGCCCCCGACGCAGACGAACCCGGCGACCCTCTCTTCGGCGCACGCGGCGAGGCCCCCGATCTCCAAGAAGAGATCCGGCGCCTTCTCGGCGTCCCGACGACCCCGGCCGACGACCTCGCCAGGGTACTTCTGACCCCCTTGGATGGGCCTCTGCCGTGATCCAGGGCATGCGATGGGTTTCGATAAAGCTCTTCCTGTTCACCGTCGTAACGGTGATCGTCACCCTGTGGCTCGCATCCATCATCGGAAACTTCAGATTCTTCTCGTCGCCGTACGCGCTACGAGCGCAGTTCAGCGATGCCACCGGCCTGCTGCGCGGCGATGTGGTGAAGGTCGCCGGGGTCACGATCGGACGCGTCGATGACATCCGGATCGAACATGGGCTTGCCGTAGTCACGATGTCGATCGACGAAGGGGTGGAACTTCCGCAAGGGATGAAGGCGGAGATCAGGTTCCGGAACCTGGTAGGGCAGCGGATGATCTCCATGCAGGAGCCGCGGGTCGGGGGGGCCGAGATACTCGCGGCTGGAGACCTCATCCCGCTCGAGGACACCGATCCCGCCTTCGATCTGACCGTTCTCTTCGACGGTCTTCGACCCTTGATCCGGTCCACCGACCCAGCCGACATCAATCTGGTGACCAAAGCGGTGGTCGACGCGCTGGGAGGCCGGGGTGCCCAGGTA
>JBKHYB010000300.1:0-2628 GCA_046565725.1 Actinomycetota bacterium | reverse complement strand
CTGCACATCTGGGAGGTCCACCGCCCCTACCGCGCTCCGCCCGACTTCACCAAGCGGTGGGACAAGGCCGGGTACGAAGCCGCGGTCGCCGCCACGGACGAATGGCTGAAGCCCGTCTTCGACGCCTGCGGCGACAACACGATCGTCGTGATCACCGGCGACCACGGTGAGGACTATCCCGACACTCCGTTCGAGCAGAAGATGCTGCGAGCGGCCCGCAAGGGCCGCGGCAAGTTCAAGACCGCGAAATGGTTCCCGTGGCTGGACAAGAAGCTGTCGAGCCTCGTCGTCGGGCACGGGTTCGCCCTGTACGAGCATCTCGTGCGGGTCCCGTTGATCGTCAACGGGCCGGGCGTGTCGCAGCAGGACGTCTCCCAGCAGGTGCGCCACGTGGATCTGTTCCCTACCGTCGCCGATCTCTGTGGTGTTCCGATACCCGATGGCATCGACGGACGCAGCCTCAAGCCACTGATCGACGGCGGGACGCTGCCCGACGAGCCTGCCTACATGGAGGCGGTCGGCGTGAAGCTGGAGGGCAACCGGATCGAGGGTGTGCGGACGCAGGACTGGAAGCTCCTCAAGACCGGCGCTTCGAAGCCCCAACTGTTCCGCTTGGACGGGAGCACCGGACCGGACGAGAAGCGCAACGTCTACTCCCGCTATCCGGAGGTCGCCCGGCCGCTGGAGGACTACCTCGATAGGGTACGCGCTTCGGAAGTGATCGCCGAGTCCGGCATGACGGCCGAAGAAGAGGCCAACGTCGAGCAGCACCTCCGGGATCTCGGTTACCTGTAGGGGATGGACGCACCGTTCTTCATAGTCGCCTCGGCTCGGTCGGGCACGACCGCGGTGCGACTGACGCTCAACGCTCATCCCTCCGTGGCCGTGCCACCGGAGTCGCGCTTCATCACCGAGCTGTGGAACGGATCCGAGACGGTAGTCGCCGATGATTTCCTGCGCGACCTTGCCGTTCATCAGCGCTTCAAGTCGTGGGAGTTGCCGATCGAAGCGGTAGCCGAGCAGATCGGAGACCGTTCGTCTCTGCCTTATGAGGAAGCGATCGCATGTGCCTACCGCGCCTACGCTGCGCGGCACGGCAAGTCCCGGTGGGGCGACAAGACGCCGCGCTACATCGAGCACATCCCGTTCCTGAAGAAGCTGTTCCCCGACGCTCGCTTCATCCATCCGGTGCGGGACGGCCGCGACGTCGCACTCTCTTATTCGCACGTTTCGTTCGGCCCGAAGACCGTTGCCAAGGCGGCCGAACTGTGGAGGAGGAGGGTCGCTGCCGGGATCCGTGACGGACGCGCCTTGCCCGCCGGTGATTACATCGAGATCCGCAACGAGGACCTCAAAGAGGACTTCGAGGGCGAGGTCCGCGACATCTGCGCTTTCCTCGGACTCGACTTCGACCCGGTGATGCTCGACGAGACCGAGCGAGAGAAGGGGGCCGTGCGCAAGGAGCAGCACAACTACGACCCGGCCCACGCCGGACGCAAGGCGATGTCGGACTGGCGCACCGAGATGAAGCCCTCCGACGTCGAGGTCTTCGAGGCCGTCGCCGGCGACGTGCTGTCCGAGCTCGGCTACGAGCGCCGCTTCCCGGCCCCCTCGGCCCTGGCTCGCCTGAAGGCTCGCCTGGGCCTCATGGGCCTCCCCCTCAACCGCCTCTAACCCCCCTCCTGTTTCCCGCCTAGAAGTGGCTCGTTATACGAGCTTTTCCCGACCCGGAAATGCCAGAAGACCCATAGGAAAGGGGCCGGCGGCGGAGAACCCTCCGGGCAGAACACAAGGAGGGAACCGATCGTGAAGCGTGTAGTTGCTGTTCTGTTGACGGTTTGTGTGGCCGGAGCCCTGTTCGCGGCCCCCGCAACGGCAGGCAAGAAGAAAAAGAAGAAAGCCGGCGTCAAGCAAGAGTTCGTCGGTTCCGTCATGGTGCCGGTCGCATCGCCTGCCGATGGTGCTTGCGTCTACCGGGCCGAGCGGACCCTGGCGATCGCCGGAGGGCCGGGAGGCTACGTGGGCCACCACTTCGACCTCGATCCGCGCACGGTCGGCCAGAAGTTCGAGCTGCACGTGACCGGAGGCAGCGACGACGTGGACCTCGATATCGCCTTCTACGACGGCTACAACAACGAAGACGACCCATCAACGGCTCCGAGCAACCTCGCCTTCGAGACCCGGGAGCCGGGTGGCGAGACCGGAGTCATCCCACCGGGATTCAGCAAGGTGATCGTCTGCATGGCGGCGGGGCAGAACGCCGAGTTCCACTACACCACCGGCTAACCATTCTTCGTCGAAATGTGGTCGCCATACGACCGCATTCTTCGTCGAAATGTGGTTGTTATAGAGCCATTTGGACGCGCGGAACGCGACTACGGGGGCTAGGCGGGTAGGAACGAGAGGCGCACGTTGCGGCGTGGATTGTCGACGTTCGTGTCTACGAGCACGATGCTCTGCCACGTACCCAGAGCGAGCGAGCCATCCACTACCGGCACCGTGAGCGATGGAGAGATGAACGCCGGCACGACGTGATCGCGGCCATGGCCCTTGCTCCCGTGCCGGTGGCGGTAGATGTCTTCAGCCGGGAGCAGCCGCTCGAGGGTGGCTTCGAGGTCCGGCTCGGTC
>JBKHYB010000299.1:0-2640 GCA_046565725.1 Actinomycetota bacterium | reverse complement strand
GGCTACTGGACCTGCGTCTCGCACCCGACGAACACGTCCACGCCGGGGCCCCCGAGGCAAACGTCGTTCCCGAGCCCCCCGTCGATCACATCGTCGGCGCCCTTGCCCTCGATGCAGTCGGCCCCGTCGAGACCCGAGATCGTGTCGGTCTGATCGCTCCCGATGATCCAGTCGTTACCGAGCGACCCGGCGATGACCCCAGAGCCCGACCCCGTGACGTCGAATGTCATCCCATCGCATTCGGAGGGCGGTGCCAGCGGAGTGGGCCTTACGTCCAACGTCTGATCGTCGACGTTGGTAGGCGGCACGCTGTTGGCAGCTGTGTAGGCGCCGGCTGTAACGAGCGACAGGGCCCCGACCACCGCAAGGATGACGCGAAGCGAGCGCCCGCGCGGTTGGGAGCTCCGGCGCCGTCGCATTATTCCTCCGAAGGTCCGGCCTTCAGCACTTCCTGCTCGATCTCCGCCAGTTCCTCCCGCAGCTTCTCCACCTGGGCCTTGCGCCGCTCTTCACGGGATTGGCGACCGCTGAATCTCGGTGAACGCGAGGGTTGTTTGGGCGGCCTTGGCACGGACTCCTTGGTGGAGTAGCAGTACACGACCCCGTCCTCCTCGACGAAGTAGGAGTGACCGCTCGGGCCTTCGTCGTGCAGGATCATGCGCTCGTAGAGCTCGGCGAGGCGGACGAGAGACTCGATGCTCTTGATCCGAACGATCTTGGTGCCGGACCGGTCCATCGCTTCGATCGGGATCAACCAGTCCCCGTACTGGGCTTGGATCAACGAGGCCTCGTCCGAATGGGCCGGGCTAGAGAAGCGGAACCACGCCGCAGCCAGCATCAGGATGCTGAGAAGTATCCCGAGCAAGCTGAGCGTCCGGAGGTTTCTGATCTCCAGCGACATCCCCAAGAACCGCAGTCGGTTGGCCTCGGTCTCAGAGATGGCGACTTCGCTCGGCTCGGTCTGGTGCAGGTCTTCGGGAAGCTCCCCAGCGGGAAGCTCGCCTCCGGCGCTGGTGAGCACGCGCAGGCGGGCCGGGTCCATGTCGAAACGGAGCATGGGAGCGAATCGCTCGGCCACGTCGGTGCCGCCCACGGTCCCATCCACCGTCACCCTGGCGACCAGATCGATCTTCTGAGCCGACTCCGGAACGCCGGTGATCGCCTGTACCTCGCTGCTGAGTCGTTGGATCTCATCGAGGTCCAGGGTGCCCTTGAGAGTTACTTCGTCACCTTTGAAGGTGGTCACCTTCGCCACGGGGATCGCCTTCTTCCAGCCTGTTGCGCCGCTCACACGGGCGAACATCAACGCCTCGCCGGAGACCGACTGGGGGACCTCGGATGCGAGCTGATAGTCGAAACGCACGCTGAGTTGGTCGACGACGCGTCGGAAGATCGGACGGCCGGGCTCCACGAGGCCGTCCGGGTAGACGGCGCTCTCGGGGACCTTGGCCGAGTAGCTGAAGTCTCCGACGTGTTCGAAGGCGGCATCGGCGCCTGCCGCCGCGGCCAGTGGACGCTGGAAGGCGACCACCGCCAGCAGCAAACAGACGACCAGGAGACCGGCCGGAACGGCCATCCAGGTCTTCTGCTGATCCGTGAAGCTACCGAGCGCTATCCGAGGCAAATGCGAACCGTTCCCTTTCTTCCTCCGGCGACGTCGGTGTTCCTCCTTCCCGAGGAAGAACGTCATCGCGATGAGCGAGAACAGACCCGCTGCCACAACTGGGGAACGGGTCTTCGCCAACCACTTGCCCAACGCCGGTATGTGAAGCCAGGCCTTACCGATTACATCGGCACTTTTCGGACGGTCTGTATCCAGCCATCCATTGTTGTCCCCCTTGGTAACGAGGGCCCCGTCCTCGAACGAGTGGATCCGATGGAGGATGGTGCGGTCCAGAGAAGCACTCTGGTACCCGACGATGTCGCCCTTTTCGTAGCTCGCAGCCCGACGGAGGACGACGAGATCACCCTCCTGATACTCAGGCTCCATGCTGTTCCCGTAGGTGATCACATAGGCGGCGCTGCCGCCGAGCTGGCGCGGGCCCACAAGCCGCCAGCAAACGGCGAAGGCCAGCAGCACGAGGCCGCTGGCCAGAACCCGGGTAGCTCGAGATGTAGGCATCGGATGTTGGATCGGCCGCCCCTGTTCGAGGCGGCCGATCCTCAAGTCCCTCTATCGGTTAGAGCGAGTTCTCGTCTTCGTAGGCGAGGACCCTGAAGTTGGTCACATCGGTGGCGAGGTAGCCGCTTACGTTGCAGGTCCATGCGGTCGCAGGTGCGACCACGAGCAGGTCAAGAGCGTCGACGGTGCACGAGTACCACGAGTCCTTGGTGGCTGTTGTGCTTAGCTGGACCTTCACGCGGTCGGCCGGGCCGTTCAGACGGAAGTCAACGGTCTCGATCGTGGCCGGGTTGGTGTCGGGTGCGACGGTTTCGTTGTAGTCGAGGTTGCTGACGGTGTAGCCACTGACGGTTTGGGCTCCGTCACCGGCGTTGTTGGCCTGGACGCTGTTGCTGGCGGTGAATGCGTAGGTGCCGGCTGCGATGATGCCTACGACCATCACCAGACCGAGGACTTTCTTGGTGCCGTGGTTCCTCCTGCCTGGACCCTTCATCTAGAAAGATCCCTCCCTTCTTGTC
>JBKHYB010000298.1:0-2641 GCA_046565725.1 Actinomycetota bacterium | reverse complement strand
GCGGACCGAGAGGTTCCCGACGACGAGACGTGCATCGCCGTGGTTCGGGACTACCTTTCGTACTTCCCGGCCAGCAACCTCGAGAAGCCACCTCGGCGCGAGACGTCGGACCCGATCGATCGACGTAGCGAGTCCCTTTATGACATCGTTCCGGCCAACCCGCGCCAGGCCTACGACGTGCACAAGGTGATCGCAGAGATCGTCGACGATGGCGAGTTCTTCCCGATGAAGCCCGACTGGGCGCGCAACGTGGTCACGGGGTTCGCGCGTCTCGGGGGGCGCCCGGTGGGCATAGTCGCCAACCAGCCGAAGTTCCGGGGTGGAGCCCTCGACGTGAACGGAGCCGACAAGGCCGCACGCTTCGTGTGGCTCTGCGATGCCTTCCACATCCCGCTGGTGTTACTGATGGACTGTCCCGGCTTCCTCGTGGGTTCGGTGGTCGAGAAGCAAGGAATCATCCGTCATGGAGCCAAGATGCTGTTCGCCGTGGCAGAGGCAACGGTGCCTAAGCTGACGGTCGTGATGCGCAAGGGATACGGGGCGGGTTACTACGTGATGAACGGGCGGGCGTACGAGCCGGACATGATCGTGGCGTGGCCCACCGCCGAGATCTCTGTCATGGGGCCCGAGGGGGCCGTGAACATCATCTTCCGTAAGCAGATCGAAGCCCTGCCCGAAGATCAGCAGGCCGAGATGCGTAACGGCATGGTGAACATGATCCGCGAACAGATCTCTCCTTACATCGCTGCGGGATGGTCCTTCATCGATGACCTGGTCGACCCGGCCGACACTCGATCGGTCCTATGCCGTGCGCTGGAGAACGCCGAGACCAAGACCGTCGAGCGTCCCTGGCGCAAGCACGGAGTGCTTCCGGTGTGATCCAACCTCGGCCCCCGCGACCGGCCAGTCCGTGGCACCGGCTCCGTGGGGCCGGTGTAGTGCTGGGCGTCATCCTGGTCTACGGGGTCGTTGGATACATGGGCCTCGAGAACTGGTCGTTCACCGACGCTCTCTACATGACGGTGATGACCCTCACGACGGTTGGCTACAAGGAGGTCCACCCTCTCGACACCTCCGGCCGCTATTTCACGATGACCCTCATCGTTATGGGTGTCACGTTGCTCTTCGTGACGGTCTCGCTGGCGGCCAGCGAGATCTTCCAACGGGACTTCGGCGAGCGGGCGAGGAGGAGACGGATGCAGCGACAGATCGATCAGCTACGCGACCACTTCATCGTGTGTGCCTTCGGAAGGGTCGGCCGTGCAGTATCCCACCAGCTCAGAGAGGAAGGCGTCCCGTTCGTCGTTTTGGACCGGGACGAGGAACTCGAAGAACGCATGATCGATGAGGGTGTCTTGTACTTGGTGGGAGACCCGACACAGCAAGACACCTTGTTGGCGGCCGGTATCGACCGTGCCCGCGCGATCGTCACGGCGGTGGATTCGGATCCCGAGAACGTCTACATCACGCTCGCGGCGAGGGCACTCAACGAGGACATCTTCGTCGTGGCGAGGGCCGCGCAGGGGCAGACGATCGACCGTCTGTATCGCGCGGGTGCCGACCGGGTCGTGTCGCCCTACCGCCATTCCGGACGCCAGATGGCGATGCTTGCGGTCCAGCCGAAGCTGTCGGACTACCTCGAGGTCCAGATCTCGCGTGACGTCACGATCCGGGTCGACGAAGTCGTTGTGGATGAGACCTCCGGTCTCGTGGGCAAGACCGTGCGTGATGCCCTCGATGGGAAGACCCCGCTCGCGCTGCGCAAGGCATCGGGCGGATTGATCACTCCGCCGTCGCCGGAGGTCCCCTTGGCCGAGGGAGACGTACTGTTGCTCCTGAGGGACGCCCGCATGGAAGGGAAGAGATGAGGCAGGGCTACGCGACCACGAACGGCATCCGCATCTTCTTCGTGGAGGAAGGCGAAGGTCCCCTCGTCCTCCTACTACATGGCTTACCCGAACAGTGGTATTCGTGGCGGCATCAGATGCAGCCGATCGCCGATGCCGGGTTCCGTTGCGTGGCCATCGATCTGCCGGGCTTCGGACGCAGCGACAAGCCGGATGTCACCTACGACATGGACTTCCTCACGGCGACCGTCGATGGGCTCATCACGTCGCTCGGTCACGAGGAGGCCATCGTCGCCGGACACGACTGGGGTGGTCTGATCTTGTGGCCTTTCGTGCGCAGGTATCCCCATCGGGTCCGTGGGGCGATCGGTTTGAACACTGCGGATGTACCACGCACCCCGATCCGCTTCACTGACTTCCTCAGAG
Source organism: Actinomycetota bacterium (assembly GCA_046565725.1). Lineage (GTDB taxonomy): Bacteria > Actinomycetota > CADDZG01 > CADDZG01 > WHSQ01 > CALMBW01. The sequence continues at coordinate 368 of JBKHYB010000298.1, read as the reverse complement.
AGATGAGCTCCGGCAAGCATCAGTACATCCTCGACTTCCAGGAGAGGTACGTCATCGACGAACAGGTAGCCGAGAACCCGGAGGCATTCGTCCGTTCGTTCCTCCTGGGCCCGGCGACCGTGCAGAAGCAGGTCTTCACGGACGATGTTGTCGAGGTCTATGTCGATGCGGTTCGGCCGCGAGGGGCGATCACTCCGATGCTCGAGTACTACCGGAACATGGACCGCAACTGGGAGCTGGCCGAGGCTTACGACCACATCAAGGTGGAGGTGCCTACGCTGATGATCGGGGCCGACTCCGACCTCTTCCTGCCTCCCGCGCTGATGGACTTCATGGACGACCGGGTCACCGATCTCACGAAGGTCGTG
>JBKHYB010000297.1:0-2642 GCA_046565725.1 Actinomycetota bacterium | reverse complement strand
GGATCGGGCTTCTACGCCACCGATTCCAAGGGCTCCAAGAGCAAGACCGCCGCCGGCAAGTCCGACGGAGCCAAGACGGACGCGTCCTCCAAGAAAGACACCTCCGCTACTTCCACCTCAACGTCGAGCAAGAAGGAGGCCTCTTCCAAGTGACCCAGGCCCGCATCGGAGTCTTCGGAGGCTCTGGTTTCTATTCGTTCCTCAGCAACGTCGAAGAGACGAAGGTCGATACGCCCTACGGAGACCCGTCCTCCCCCATCTCGATCGGCGAGGTCGGTGGGGTGAAGGTGGCGTTCCTGCCCCGTCACGGGCTAGAGCATCAGTACCCGCCTCACATGATCAACTACCGCGCCAACGTCTGGGCCATGAAGGAGCTGGGCGTCGAGCGGATCATCGGTCCCTGCGCTGCGGGGTCGCTCAAGCGAGAGGTCGAACCGGGCCATTTCGTCGTGTCGGACCAACTGGTGGACCGCACGACCGGACGCAAGGACACCTTCTACGACGGTCCCAAGACCACCCACGTCTCCTTCGCCGATCCTTACTGCGAGGAGCTACGGCAGATCGCCATCTCCACGGGACGCGATCAAGGCATCAGCATCCACGATGGTGGCACCGTCGTGACGATCCAAGGGCCTCGCTTCTCTACGAGGGCCGAAAGCAAGTGGTTCCAGGACGCCGGGTGGGAGGTCATCAACATGACCCAGTACCCGGAGGCATACCTGGCTCGAGAGCTCGAGATGTGCTACCTCAACATCGCTCTGATCACGGACTACGACGTGGGAGTACCGGGCCACGCCCCCGTTAGCCACGAAGAGGTCCTTCGGGTCTTCACCGCGAACAACGACAAGCTGCGCGACCTGTTGTTCTCGGTGATCCCCCAGATACCTGAGCCGAGATCGTGCCCGTGCTCGACGGCCCTCCAGGGAGCCTCTTAGCCGCACGCTCACCCATAGGCCAAAGAAGGGCCGGGGGGTCTCAGATGTAGGGATCGCTCGGTTCCTCGACGCCCTCCACCGCCGTAGCTTCAAGCACGAAGACTCCGTCTCGACGGACCAACTCTCCGGAGACCTTCAGCCACTCATCGGTTGAGCGATCCCCGAACGGGCCAGGGTCGATCGGCACCGAGTAGGGGATGGCGTCGGCTGCGCAGCAGAAGGACTCGAAACGAGTGAGAGCGAAGCCCCCGTCTAGGCCCGACGGATGCGTGACGAAACCGATCAATTCGAGCTCGAAACCCTCCGCGATGCCCAAGGCTTCCGCGTACTCCGAAGAACGAGACGCATGGACGATCTCCGGGAAAGACACCTCACCACCGGGATCGGGCCGAGGGGCGAAAGCGCCTATCGCCGATGACCCTCCGAACGTCTTGCGATCGGCAGCGTCGGCACCGAGTCGAGGATCTGGGATCAGCAGAACCGTGAGAAGCGGGATCAGGAGCGACGTCGATCGGATCCATTCCGCACGGTCGGCCCGTTCATCGGTCCCCATCCCTGCGAGAAGGCTTCGAACCTGCAGGATCGCGGCCCAGCCAACGACGATCACCCCGAACACGATCACCCAACGGGTTCGGGAGCCAACGTAGCGGTCTCCTTCCCCGCTGAGGCTCAACCAGACGAGGAAAGCGGTCCAGAGGAGCAGGACCATCGCGCGAAGTGTCCCCACCCGAGGCTTCATCCGACGATCACCTGGAACCAGAGCGAACCTGCGATCGTGACGGGAACCGCCACCATCGCGATCGAGGCGACGAGTCCCTTGCTGAACGATGCTCCGTACATGAAGAGAAGTTTCAGGTCGAGCACCGGCCCGAACAGCAGGAAGGCCAGCTGTGGTCCGACCGGCAACGGCATGAACGAAACCGCCACGAAGGCGTCCGCCTCGGAACAGAGAGAGGACACGAACGCCAGCCCCATCAGGACGAGAGCAGCCACAAGCGGAGACGAAGCTGCCTCGGCGATCAGCCGCGAGGGCAAGAATGTCTGCATGGCCGCCGCCAGAGCGGCTCCCAGCACCAGATAGCGGCCGATGTGGAAGAGGTCATCGGTGAGATGGTCGACGAAAGGGACCCGACCGGCCGGCCGATCGTGGTCGCCACAGCACGCTCCTTGGTCGCAGGCACGGGGTCGCAAGATACGGGAACCGTCGACACCGATCGCCCACCCGATGACGACTGCAAGGAGAAGCCCTAACACCGCCCGCCCCGCGACCATCTCTACCCCGAGCCCCCAGGAGCGATAGGCAACCCAGGTTGAACCCAGCACCACTGGATTGAATATCGGCGCAGCAACCATGAAGGCCACGCCCGCAGACGGATGTACGCCTCGCGCTATCAGTCGCCTCGCAACTGGCACCGAGCCGCATTCGCAGACGGGGAAGGCGAAACCACCGAGGGCTGCCACCGGGAGCTGCAAAGATCTCGGAAGACTTGCGATCCTTTCGAAGATCCGGTCCGAGGCATAGGTGGCGATAGCAGCCGAGACGAAAGCCCCGAGCAGGACGAATGGCAGCGCCTCCGTAACGATGGCGACGAAAACCAGCGCGAAGCTCTCGGCCTTCGGGTGGTAGGCGATGCCTCCCCAACGTAGAGCGAGGGCAGCAGCGACCGCTGCTGCACCAACCACCGCTGCGGTTGGACTTGGACGAAA
>JBKHYB010000296.1:0-2652 GCA_046565725.1 Actinomycetota bacterium | reverse complement strand
GCCCGGGAGCGTTCCGGCCCGCGAGGCGGCGCGGTCGATGATCGAGGCACGGCAGCGCTTCTTCGGCAAAGAGAACGTGAACCCGAAGACCGGAGCCGTCCGCAAGGACAAGGTCATCCTGTCGTGGTTCTCGGTTGCAAGCTACGCCGCCAGCTTCAACGGTCATGTCGTGCTGCTGGATGGATGGATCGCCCGCGGTAGCCACTCCGGCTACGTGCCCACGACTCCAGAAGAGGTTGCGGCTCTCGCCCCGGAGTACATCTTCATCGGACACGGCGACTTCGACCATGCAGCCGACGTCGCGGAGATCGCCCAGCTCTCGGGGGCGACCGTGGTCGGGAGCCCCGAACACTGCGACTCGGTCAGCGAACAGGCGGGCGAGGAGATCCCATGCGAGGCGATCGTTCCCGAAGGAGCTACGCCGGGCTTGGTAAAGAAGGTGAACCTGATCCCAGGCGTAGACATCGACGCTGTGGTGCACGTCCATTCGTCCGTCGAGCGGCCGCAGTTCGATCCGGACCATCTACCCTGTCCGCCGCTGTGGGATGCCATGGACACCGCAGAGAACCCTCCGGATCCAGAAGCTCTCCGGCACCTGATCACCCATCTTCCCGACGCGCGCGGTGCGAACCTCCTGTATCAGTTCCGTGTCGGTGAGTTCACTCTGACCCACCACGACACGGTGGGCAAGATCGACGACTACCCCTTGGTGCGCAAAGCGTTACGGGCCCTCCCCCAGACCGACATCGACTTCGGCGCCGTGCTCGCATTCGGTCAGGTCACCAACTGCTTGCGCAGCCTCGGTCTGTATCTGCGTGACCTGCAACCGAAGGTGTACGCGGCCACGCACCACGACAACTTCACCTACCTGATAGGCGCGAACGCCGAGGACCTCGAGCCGTACGTGAGGGCCGAGCTCGACCTCTTGCCGAAGAACATCCGGCCCGAGCTCCTCTATACCTACGACCCCGACGACTATCTGAATCCCGAACCTTTCACCTTCGACCCACGCGATCCTCGCTGGCGTTAGGGGAGGCCGCTTAGGCTCCGGGGATGCATGACGTCGTCATCGTCGGAGCGGGACTTGCCGGGCTGAGCGCGGCTCGAGCATTGGTAGCTCAAGATCTGGATGTCTTGGTGCTCGAAGCTCGAGATCGCGTGGGCGGTCGCACCCACACGGTCGACGTTGACAGCGTGGCGCTCGATCTCGGTGGGCAGTGGCTCGCGCCGGACCAGCACAGGATGCACGGATTGTGTCGCGAGTTCGGCATCGAGACCTTTCCGCAGTTCCATACGGGCGAGAAGATCCTCGACATCGACGGGAAGATCTCTCGCTACTCCGGTGCGATCCCATCGATGGCTCCTCACCGTCTGGTCGTGATGCAGGCCGCACTGACGACCGTCGATCGCAAGATGAAGAGGGTGGATCCGAGGGAACCTTGGAGCGCTCGGAGGGCGGCTCGGCTCGACTCCGAAACGGTGGACGCGTGGGCTCGGCGGCACATCCCGTCGAAACAGGTGCGCGAGGTGATGGCGGTCGCAGCGCGTGTGGTCTTCGGGGCCGAGCCCGCCGAGCTATCGCTGCTCCACTTCCTCGCCTACTGCAACGCCGGGGGTGGTTTCCTGCACCTCGCCGAGATCGAGGGGGCCGCCCAAGAGACCCGATTCGTGGCAGGGGCCCAACAGGTGGCACTGGCACTCGCTGGGGAACTCGGGAACCGGGTGCGGTACGACTCGCCGGTCACCCGGATAGAAGCTCTTGGGACGGTGAAGGTCGACGTTGGTGGTTCGAGGCACGACGCCCGGCGACTGATCGTCGCTTTACCGCCACACCTGGTGCAACAGATCGAGTTCGAACCGGCGCTCCCTCACCGCAGAACCGCCCTGCAGCAGCGATTCCCTATGGGTCAGACGATCAAGTGTCACGTGCTGTTCGACGAGCCGTTCTGGCGCAACGATGGCATGTCGGGTGAGGTGGTGGCCACCGACGGACCGCTATCGGTCGTCTTCGACAACTCCCCCGCCGACGGCTCCTGCGGCGCTCTGCTCGGATTCAGTGTGGGAGCTCCGGGCCGAGATCTCGGGTCGATGACGGAGGCGGACAGGCGGCACGCGGTCACCGAACACCTAGCGCGCTGGTTCGGCCCCCGCGCGCGCTCGGTCCGCGCCTACATCGATAAGGACTGGGCCGCCGATGTCTGGACGGGCGGTTGCCCGGTAGCCTCGCCGGCGCCGGGCGCGCTCTCAGCCTACGGACCGATGCTGCGGCGATCCGTGGGCCCCATCCACTGGGCGGGAACCGAGACCGCCGAGACGTGGACCGGCTACATGGAAGGAGCGGTCCTCTCGGGAGAGAGGGCCGCCGCCGAGGTTCTCTCTGCTATCGGTTGACCTCCCACCCGCCGAGGGAGACGCGGGTCTGGGCCTCGGAGAGCAGATGCCGATAGAACTCCATCCTGTCTGTCGGGATGGGGACATCCGGCAACCCCGTCTCGGCGGGTGTAGGAGTAGGTGACGGGTCGTCAGGGGTAGCCGACACAACCGGGCTCGGACTGGCACTCGGGGGTTCGAGGGTCTGTTCTGGAGTTGGAGTTGAAGACGGACTCGGGCTCGGGGGCGGAGTTGGGGTCAGCGTCAGAGTCGGAGTCGGGG
>JBKHYB010000295.1:0-2658 GCA_046565725.1 Actinomycetota bacterium | reverse complement strand
CCGGCCCCCAAGACGGCCGCCAGACCTATACCCAACACGGCCACCCCGAACAGCAGCAGCTTCAGGCGATCCAGGACCGAGTCGACCTCGTCAAGGGGTCGGGCGATCTGAACGGCGAGTCCCGTCCCCACCCGCGTGGTGAAGACCCTGACGTGGGTGTGATCCACCACCATGTCGGAGAAGTACGAACCCTCAGCTCCTCGGGCCACCTGCATCGTCATCTCGGTCACGGGTAGAAGTTGCATCCCCGGCCACAGCACCGCTCCGTTGGCGCTAACCACCTGCGCGTAGCCGCGAGCGCCCCCGAGCGGCGCATCCGTTTCGCGGGTGCGGAAGATGAACTCCGGGCCCTCGATCAGGTCCCCGGTAGAGATCATCCGTTCGAGGTCTTGATCGACCTGACTGCGGAGCTCCTGTCGGACGAGGAAGTAGACGACGGCGGATGCAAGAGCGATAGCGATCGCTACCGCGGTTGCGGCTGCCAAGGTAGATCTGCCCTTGAAGGTCACGGCTCCCTCAGCACGTATCCGACACCGCGGACGGTATGGAGGAGCCGTGGCTCTCCACCCGCTTCCGTCTTGCGACGGAGGTAACCGATGTACACCTCGAGCGAGTTGGAGTTGGGGCCGAAGTCGTACCCCCAGACGCGATCGAAGATCACAGAACGCGTCAGCACCTGTTTCGGGTTGAGCATGAACAGCTCCAGCAACAGGAATTCCGTACGCGTGAGCAAGACCTCTCTATCGCCTCGGTGAACCTCGTGGGCTCCTCGATCCATAACGAGATCGGCGAAGGTCAGCACCTCTTCATCCTCGGGGGCCACGCGACGCAATAGGGCTCGGATGCGCGCCAGGAGTTCCTCCAAAGCGAACGGCTTCACGAGATAGTCATCCGCTCCCGCATCGAGTCCCTCGACCCGGTCCGAAACGGCGTCGCGAGCGGTGAGCATCAACACCGGTGTCGTATCGCCCGCCGAACGCAGGGCCCTGGTCATCTCAAGTCCGTCCATGCGAGGCATGAGGACGTCAAGGACGATGGCGTCGGGCGGGGTCTCGCCCATCTTGTCGAGAGCGTCGACCCCGTCGACGGCCAAGGTGACCTCGTAGCCCTGCAATCCCAGAGCGCGTCGAAGAGCCTCCCGCACCGGGCGTTCGTCGTCGACCACCAGGAGGTGGGCTCTCTGACTCATACCGTTGATGATGCCCGAAGTGCCTGAGAAGGCGATGAGAATGCTGCTACCGGGCCGACCCACCCGCCAGTTCATCATAGGTAGGGCGTCTCAGGTCGAACAGCTCAGCAGCAGCCCTCGTGTACGTCGAACCACCCATCCGTCCGATCGGATCGTAGAGACGGGGATCGACCCGGCCGTTCCGCCAGACCTCTTCCGAAACGTGGATCGCCACGACCTCGCCGAAGACCATGTTCCCGTTGCCCTTGGAGATGATGTCTTCCACACGGCACTCCATCGCTGCGGCCACGCCGTCGACCCGGGGAGGCGCGACCTTCTCGGAAGGGACCTGTTCGAGGGAAGCCCAGTCGAACTCGCTGATATCCGCCGGGAAGTCCGCTGCGGTGAGGTTCATCTTCTCGGCGAACGATCTGGAGACAAGGTTCACGACGAACTCGCCGGTTTCCCGACAGTTGCGCAACGTGTCCTTTACGCCGGTCGAAGTGAAATGAACGATCAGCGGTTTCGACGACATCATGTTGAAGTAACTGTGCGGTGCGAGGTTGTGCACGCCATCGGAAGACACCGTCGAAACCCATGCGATGGGCCGAGGGACAACGAGGGAAGTGCCGAGGTGATACGGCTCGCGACCCTCCAGCCGGGCCGGATCGAATGTCACATAAGACAAGACCGCATACTCCTAACGCGCGCGGATGTGGACTGCTCGGGCTCGGGCCCGCCCCGGCACGATAGCGCGCAGCTGGTCCGAGAGATGTTCCCGGCGGAGGAACAGTACGCCCGCGAGCGCGCACGCAAGTGCGGCTGCCGCCCCCACGCCGAGGCCCGCTCTCGGCCCCCACGTTTCCGCTATCCACCCCACGATAGGAGCTCCGATGGGGGTGCTCCCGAGGAACACCAGACCGTGAAGCGCCATCACCCGGCCGCGCATCTCCTCACTGGAATGGAGCTGAAGCGTCGCATTTGCGGTCGAGATCACCGTGATGCTCGCCGCTCCGATCGGTACCAACAGCGCGGCAAGGATCCCTATCGTGGGCGCCAGCGCTGCTATCGAGGCCAGAACCCCGAAGGCACCGCTCGACGCGATAAGCACGGCCTTTGTAGGTCTCTTCCTTGCAGCGGCTAGCAGCGCACCGCCGACGGAACCCAACGCCATCATCGAAGTAAGGAATCCGAAGGCCTGCGCTCCCTGCCCGAAAGTGAAACGAGAGAGCAGCGGTAGGACGACCGAGAAGTTGAGGGCGAACATCGAGAACACACCGATGAGCGCGAGCGTGTAGCGGAGTCTGGGTGAGGCCCACACGTATCGGAGGCCTTCGACCACCCCGCTTCCTTCGATCTGGTGGGGAGATCCCCGGAACAAGGCTGCGGTATCCATCCTGACCAGCGCCACGATCGTCGCGATGAAGCTGGATGCGTTCAGAAGGAAGGTCCAGCCGAGTCCGACCGAGGCGATCATCACCCCGGCGATC
>JBKHYB010000294.1:0-2660 GCA_046565725.1 Actinomycetota bacterium | reverse complement strand
GCTTTCGTCACCCGCCGCGCCGACCGAGTGGTCGCTGTCTCCGAACACATCGCCCGGTTGTTGAGGCGTCTGCCGAACGTCGACAAGGAAGAGATAACCGTCATACCAAATGGCATCTCCTTCCCCGGAACTGTTATCGAGCCGGGTTCCAAGGGCGGTCCCCTCGCCGTCGCGTGCGTCTGCCGACTCGAACCTTGGAAGCGTCCGAGGCTGCTGTTGGAAGCGGTTGCTCTTCTCAACGAAGACTGCTCGATCGCGGTCTCGATGATCGGATCGGGGCCGCTCGAGAGAGAGATGAAGGCTCTTGCGATCGATCTCGGGATAGAGGACAGGGTCAAGGTTCTCGGCTATAGGGATGACGTGTCCGACCTCCTGGCCGGTGCGGACGTGCTCGTGCACACCGCTCGGAACGAGCCTTTCGGTCTCGTGATCCTCGAGGCTGCATCGGTTGGTGCGTTGCCTATAGTCATGCAGGACGGCGGAGGGGCACTTGAGGCTTTGCCTCCCGACGGCGAGGTCGTCCGCGATGCTTCGCACCTGGCGACGACACTCGCAGACCTTGCTGGGAGTTCTGCTCTGTCGACAGAGGCCCGGCGAGCTCGAGCCGACTGGGTCCGGGCCCATTTCAACGTGGACCGGTGCGCTCGTCGCTACGCTGTCGTCTACGAAGAGGCAGTGACCGCCCGGATGGCAGACGTCCAGTCGTAACCTCCCCGTATCTTCGCTCCCAGGTCCCGAACGGAATCGTCGGGATCGACCATGAGCCTCGGGATCTCGAAGATCTGGTCCGAAGCTAGACGGGTGCCGGGGCTCGCCGTAACCGCGTAACGGTATCCGGCTCGCTTCACTGCTTGCACTTCCCTGCGAGTGGATTTGCCCCAGGGATACGCGAAGCCGGCAGGATCATCGACTCCCAGTCTCGACAGTGCAGCTTTCGAGAGCTCGACCTCCTGTTGTAGTTCGACATCGGTAACGATCGTCAGGTCCGAATGTGTCAGCGAGTGGCTGCCGACTGAGTGGCCTGCTCGCAACCACCTCTCGACGTCGGACTCGTTCCAGAGAGGCGGAACGCGGTCGAACCTCCAGTAGGCGTGTGCTCCCAGCAGAGCCGGGCTGACGAAGGCCGTCGCGCTGATGCGCGTTTCGTCCAGCACGTCCAGCATCAGATCGAGTGGCTCCTTGTACCCATCGTCGAAGGTGACTGCAACCATCGGTTCGTCGTCATGATGCGGGTCCGGCCCTTTCTCGAGGCGCGCGACCACCTCGTCCAAGGCGACCACGCGATGGTGATCCGAGAGCCAACACAGATGCTCCCGGAACCGGATCGGGTCGAGTGCTCCCGCTCCGTGGCCTACCTCGTGGAAGCAAAGGATGGCGGCCCTTAAGCGGTCGCCGTCTACCGAAAATCTGCGCGCGTAAACTGGCGCAACCGCCCTTTTCACGTTTTTCCTCCAGCCCAAGAGATCCTCTTCCTCGCCGCCGAGGCAAGCACATCAGGACTCGACGGTGCGTTGAACAGGCAGATTCCGTATCCGGTGTACGCACGGTGCTGCATCTGGAGGGTGTTCGGCCGATGCTGAGGAACGATGCTTTTGGGGTCCGGAGCCGAAGGGAGGATCAGATGCTGGGATCCGTCAGGGACCCACTCGACGCGCAGAAGCTCGCTCGCGCGCTTCGGAAGCTGCCGGGGGTCAACACCGCAGAGGTCCTCAGCGGCCCCAGGGGCATCGAAGAGGTGAAGGTTCTCGTCGCCGAGGACAGAGATGAGGATGAGGCAGTAGGGGACGTGCTCGCAACTGCAGCCATCACGCTTGACATCGACCTCCCCCCGGAATCGGTGATAGTGATCGGTGAGGAACCCAGGGATGGTCCTTCGGGGCCTCCTCGAGTCAGGAGTCGGGACAGGCTGTCGTCGGTGGCGGTATGGAACAACGAGGGTGATGTTCTGGCGAACATCTCACTCGATGGCCAAGATCGCACCCTGGAAGGCGAGCATCGCTCGCTGAACCAGGATGGCTCACGGGTCCGCCCGATCGCCGAGGCCACGCTCGACGCCGTTGCCCCACTGTTGAGATCGCGCCTTCACGTAAGTGAGGCATCTATCGTTACCGTTGGGAAGGAACGGGTCGCTGTCGTGCTGATGACCGACGAGAAACAGTTGCTGGTCGGAGCCGCGGCCGTCCGGGTGGATGAGAACGATGCCGTCGCACGTGCAACCCTGGATGCGGTCAACCGCTGGTTCACCTGATCTCAGGCTGCTCCCATACGCTCTTCCCGGAGCTCCTCCACGAGACCGTTCTGGACGACGAAGGCAGCGGCTTTCAGCCGGGAATTGACGCCTAGCTTCTGCAGGATGTTCTGGATGTGGGTCCGGGCGGTTTGAGGGCTGATCACGAGTTCTCCAGCGATACCTTCGTTGTCGAACCCTCCGGACAACAGCCCGAGAACCTCGCGCTCCCTGCGTGTTAACGCGCTTAGCTGTTTGATAGCTGCGTCGTGAGCGTCCCGTTTCGTGACGAGATGATCCAGTAGGTCACGCAGCATGTGGCGTGGAACCACGACCTCGCCTTCGCGCAGGGCGTGCGTCACCAGCAAGAGCTGGTTCAAAGGTGCTTCCCAGGTCAGGTAAGCGCTGATCCCGGCTTCGATGCCTTCGACCA
>JBKHYB010000293.1:0-2664 GCA_046565725.1 Actinomycetota bacterium | reverse complement strand
GTTTGGCCTCGGCCGCCTGTTGCTCGGTGATCGCGTCCGGCGCGTAGGCGGCCGCTTCGAAGATCTCGGCCAGCCGCAACGCCGTCCGGTCGTTCACACGGTCGTCCGCAACGAGTCTCCGTGCGAAGGCGAGGGCCGATTCGCTCGGCCTGCGGCCGGAAGCCAGCTCTGCGGCCTCGTCCACGAGATGAGCGAAGGACGCCGCCGCGATCTCGTCGGGGCCCGCGGCCCGGGCGTAGCGCCTGCGGATCCGTAGTTCCTTAAGGCCCGGAACGGCGAGCAGGAACAGCAGCACGCCGAGGGCCGTGAAGGCCACGATCCGGGCGAAGGTCTTCTGCCACGCGGCCTCGCGCAGAAGCCCTCCTCGTTGACGTTCGAGTTGCCGCTCGCGCGGGTTCCCCGCCGCGAGGTCGGGGTCTACGTCGGCACCACCGGCCTCGGTCTGTTCACCTCTGGGAGCGGTGTCGGAGAAGGGGTTCTGCAATTCGGGGATACCGGATGCGTCGCCTCCTTGCCCTTCGCGGCCCGGGCCACCTGCAGGGACGAGCGTGTAGCCGGGTGCGGGAGCCTCACCGCGCGGCGTCGGTTCGAAAGCCACCCAGCCGAACTCCTTGAAGTAGATCTCGGGCCAGGCGTGGGCGTCGGTGCCCCTCACCGTGAAACGTCGAGCGATCTCGGACTGTTCGCCGGGCAGAAACCCGACCGACACGCGCGACGGGTAACCGAGATGTCGTGCGACCAGAGCGAAGGCGGTGGCGTACTGCTGGCAGAAGCCCTCCCGGGTGCGCAACAGGAAGTCGGCGACGAGGTCGTCGCCCTGAGGGGTCTCCGGCTCCAACGAGTACTCGAAGCTCCGCAGCCGTTCCTGGATCGCCACGAGTCGGGCGAACGGCGTCCGCGCCCCCTCCGTCCACCGGTCGAGCAGATCGTCGACCTCGGGGCTGAGACGACGTTCCATCTGGAAGTACACCGAGTCGATCTCGTCCCCGCGGGCCGGGGTGGCAACCCTGAGGTCGGCGTAAGAGAGGTCCGGTACGCCGGAGATGATGCGGTAGCGGTCGCCGGCCGACAGGTCGTCGTCGACCAGGATCGAACCCGAATCGGGGTCGACGTCTATGCCAGCGAACGCCTCTTCGTCCGAGACGTCGAGTCGTTGCACCGCGACGGGGGCAACGGCTGCAGGCAGGAACTCGCCTTCGAGGGATCTCACCGTCACCGTCTGGTCGAGCTCGCGGGTGGGTCCGATCGCCTCGTTGTCGATGACCCCTCCCTCGGTGGGAACCCGGTTGCGGTCGGCCTCCTGCCAGTCCTCGCCGTCGAAGATCTCCAGCGACGCCACCCGCCAGTAGCCGGCGTCGTCGGATTCGACCGTGAACAGCTGGGCGGGGGACTGGTTGGGGATGTCGGGCACGATCGAGACCCAGGGGTTGATCCGGCCCCCGGTGCCCGAGCCGCCGTCCCCGAGACCGCTGCGCCAGGACAGGAGCCCCTCCTGGAGGGCCGGGAGGAACACGGGTGACACCAGCGCGCAGGCGACGGCCGCGGCTCCGATGCGACGTGTGAGGTCGCCGGTGACGGATTCCGGTTCGACGCTGCGCTGATGGCTCCAGGCCGATACCCATCGCCCCCACGACCGCAACCGGTGAGCCGATTCCAGACCCCAGTAGGTGAGCAGGGCGCTGAGGAAGAAGGCGACGTGCAGGCCCGCAGCGTTGCCGGTGCCCACCGTCAGGGCGAACGAGAAGATCACGATGGGTCCGATCACCGCGGCCAGGGGTCGCCGCCATCTGAACGTGGCGATCTCTCCGGTGGTGGTCGCGATCCACATCGCCGCCACCACGGCGATCGCGTAGCCGGTTCGCAGCGGGATCGGTGCGTAATCGACCCGGCTCTGTTCGCCGGCACGTGCCAGAGCGCGTCCGAGGGCCGCCAGCGACTCCCCGGTCGGCAGACTGGCGACGGTCTTCGATGCGGCGAACACCAGGCCCAGGTACCAGACGAGCACCACCAGAGACACCGCATAGCCGACGACAGCTCCGAAGCCGAGGCGACGCGTCAGGATGGCGAGTCCGGTGGCCATCAACATCCCGAGAAGAGCGGGTCCCGGGTAGTCCCCGGTGGCGAACAGCTGCCCGAAGGTGAACAGCGTCACCGCGAGTACGAACCACAGCCCAAGCCGGGTCTTCGCCTCAGACCCCACCGCTCGTCACCTCCGTGGTGAACGCAGCGGTCGGTGCAGGGCCCCACATCTTCCACAGGGCCGCCCAGGAGGTCGTGAGGGCGTCTCCCGGGTTGAGCACCAAGGTCTTGACCCCGGCACGCTCCATCAGGGCCGTGGTGGCCGTCACGGCTCGGTCGCCTTCTGCCGAGGCCGCACGGTTGAACGTGTAACGGTGGCCGGGCACCACGATCGCCACCACCATCCGGAACCGACGACCGCAACGGGTGAGACCGTGGGCCAGTTCGAGGGTCGGCGTACCGGTGACGGCGATCAGGATCCCTTCGACGCTGCCTTGGCCCTCGAGCTCGGCGAGTCGGAGGATCAGGGGGTCCACGTCGGTTCGATCCGGGGTCTGCTGTTCGATCGTGGCGAGGAGATCGAGACAGCGATAGAGGTGATCGGACCCCCGACCGGACCGGACCCCGATGCCGGCGGCGCGTGCG
>JBKHYB010000292.1:0-2672 GCA_046565725.1 Actinomycetota bacterium | reverse complement strand
ATGTCCCGGATCCACTGGGCCTTGTCTCCGCCCTCGGGGGCCGACGCGGTCTCACCTATCCAGATCGGTTGATCGCCGAGAGCCTTCACGCGGCGGTAGGCCGAGCGGAACAGATCCTCGAACGAACGCCATCCGCCGTAACCGGGCTCCGACGTGCCCCAGTTGTAGCCGTCGAGCGCGATCACGTCGACGTACCTATCGCCGGGGTAGAAGTCCTCGAGGCGATTGTCGGAGGGGACGTCGTCCACGTACGGCGACCACACCCATCTGACCTGATCGGCGCCTGCGCTCGCGAACATCCGATGCAGCCCGCCACGTCTTGCGGTATTGCGCTGAGGTGTTGCCGTTGACCTTGCCGCCCCACGGATACCAGTTCCCATTCATCTCGTGTAGCGGTCGGAGGAACAGCGGGCTCTCGAGGTCGGCCAGGCCCTCGGCCCAGGTGCGGATGTATCCGTCGTAGCGGCCGCTGAGGATCTGCGCCAGCGAGAAGTCGGGCTGATCCGGCCCGGCTCCGGGCACCCAGGGTTCCCAGGTGAGGAGCACCTTGCGTCCGCCTTCGCTCGCCGCTTCGATGGCGTCGAGGTTGAGGGCCGCGTAGTCACCGCCCCAGGCTTGGTAGAACGAGATCGCTCCGAGGTCGTGGTCGATGGCCCGCTCGAGTTCGTGGACCGCCTCCATCCCGCTCTCTGGGGCCGGCGGCACGTAGGCGCCGAAGACGACCGGCGTCTGGACGCGCTCTGCCGAGCTCACCGCTCTCATAGGGACCATCATGGTCATCGAAGCGGCCGCCAGGAGCAACACGAGGCGCGCGGGCCGGGAGAGTGTCGAGGCCATCCTGTTTATTGGTTCGACCTCCGGACGGGGGGCCTTAAGCCCTCCCGGGTAACACTCGGCCCCCTCGGGGCCGAGGGGGCCGGGGTGTTTCGACCCTTTTTGGTGGCTAGATGTTCTGCGCCGTGCTCGAGGTCCCCTTGGCGGTGTCGCCGGTCACGGCAGCGGGGGCGTCCGGGCTCATGCTGGGGGCCGACGGGACGCCGGAGTTGGAGTTCCTGACCTTGTCGATCTTCTCGGCCACCGGGGCCAGTTTGCCGTTCTTATAGAGCCACGCCACGGCCCCTCCGCCCGCTGCCAGTAAGGCAGGTAGCCGGAACCGGGATGCCAGCGAGGCCCTGGGGTGACGGCGCTGCTCGACCCGCTCGGCGATGTTCTCGACGATCTCCTTGACGGCTACGGCTGCTGCGATCTTCTTCAGCATCCCCATGTTTCGACCTCCTCTTGTTCGTTACTGGCTAAGGACCCGTACCCCCGCCTCGGCCCCCGCAACCGCCCCAGATCGGCCGGGCGCGGAGGGTCGCGGTTTCGGGGAGAATGTGCGGGTCATGATCTCTTACGAGGAATTCAACACCCGAACCGAGGGCCGGCTCGATGCCCTCGACATCACCCCCGAGGTCGAAAAGGTTCTGGCCAACTCCGGCGTTATGAACGGCTCGGCTCTCATCTATTCGCCCCACACCACCTGTTGCGTTCTCGTCGCCAACGGCGACCGGAGGCTGGTCCAGGCGTTGGGCAAGGCGATGGAGCTGCTCGAGCCCGAGGACGGTTACTACCACCACGACGACTTCTCGATCCGGACCGAGAACCTCGATCCGACCGTGGACGACGAGCCCGAGAACGCGCCAGCGCACCTCGTGCACGTGTTCTCCGGAAAGGCGTCCGAGGTCATCCCGATCGCCGATTCTCAGCTGCGGCTCGGCCCGGGTCAGCGGATCTACTTCGTCGAGTTGTGCTCGGCCCGCCCGCGCCGGTACTGCATCCAGGTCTTCGGCGAGTGAGTAACGCGGTCGCCGCGCTCCCCGGTTGGCTCAGGGCCGACATGGAGCGCGTCGAGGGCATCCTCGTCTCTACCGCGGGAGCGTCTTCGCATCCGTTGGTGGCCGAGGCTTCCACTCACCTGATCAAGGCCGGGGGCAAGCGACTGCGGCCGGCGCTGGTGCTGCTCACTTCGTTGGCGGGTGAACCGGAGGGGCGCGCCACCGATCTATCGGCGGCGGCGCTCGAGCTCGTGCACCTCGCCACGCTGTACCACGACGATGTGATGGACGGCACCGAGGTGCGCCGCGGCGCTCCGACGGCACACAGCAAGTGGGGAACGGAGGTCGCCGTGCGCGCCGGCGACTACCTTTTCGCGTGCGGTTGTGGTCTCGGGGCCGAAGCTGGCGGCGAGGTCCCGGGGATCCTCGCTCGGGCCATCGCGGAGGTGTGCGAGGGCCAGATCATCGAGACCCAGGCGCTCAACGAACCCAAGCGACCGATCGAGGCGTTCCTCGACACGATTGCCAAGAAGACCGGAGCCCTGTTCCGTGCGGCTTGTGAACTGGGGGCCGCGACCTCGGGACTGGACGGAGCTCAGAGGGCCGCGCTGATCGCTTACGGCGCGCACCTCGGACTGGCGTTCCAGTTGGTCGACGACCTTCTGGATCTCATCGGCGATCCCGACGTGATCGGCAAGGAGCCGGGCACCGACCTGCGGGAGGGCGTGTTCACGATGGCCGTGCTCACGGCATGCCAGCGCGACGACTCGCTGTGCCAGCGGTTGCTCGCCGGCGAGCGCGACCTCGACTCGGTTCTGCCGGTGCTCAAGCAGACCGGGGCCCTCGACGACGCCATGC
>JBKHYB010000291.1:0-2678 GCA_046565725.1 Actinomycetota bacterium | reverse complement strand
CTGCGGCAGCAATGCCGATGCCGGCCGCAGCAGCCTTGCCCGAGATTCCAGCCTTGCCGTCATCACCGCGTGAGGCGGCGGCGTCGGCGACGGTGGGCGTTCCCACGGTGCCACCGGCTACCGATCCGCGCCAGGCGCCGGTGGCATAGCCCTCGTCCTCGATGAACTCCTTGAAGCGCTTGAGGTCACCCTTGATCCGAGCGTCCACGATGCCGAGGATGTCACCCGCCTTCTCCTTCCAGTCGGAAGGCTCGAACTCCATCTGCAGCATCACGCGGGTGGTGTTCTCGTCTATGCGGTGGAAGGTGACGACGCCGGCCTGAGCGACCTCACCGTCTGCCCTCCAGGCGACCCGCTCGTCCGGGATCTGTTCGGTGATCTTGGCGGCGAACTCGCGCCGTTGACCCCCGATCTCGGCTATCCAGTGAAGGGTGGTGTCGTCGAGCTGCTGAACCTTCTCGACGCCCTCCATGAACTGAGGGAACTCTTCGAACTGAGTCCACTGGTTGTAAGCGGTACGTACCGGCACACCGACATCGATCGACTGCTCGATCTTCGACATGGTTATGACCCTCCTTGGTTCAACTGGCCTCTGTTTCTTGCTTCCCAGAGGACTCGGAAACAAACGGGTTTATCCCACCCGTGACGGGAGGTTGAAGGGCCGCCGGGTGGGGTATCGGTCGGGTTGCTAACAGGAGGTCGTGTAGTGCCGATCCCGTACCGAAGGGTTGACTGCAGCGCACCGGGTATCGCTCGACGGAGGCGCGGCAGAGGATTCGAATATCGCGATGCCAACGGCACTCGGATAGACGATGCCGAAACGATCGCGCGCATCCGCGCCCTAGCGATCCCGCCTGCATGGAAGGACGTCTGGATCTGTTCGGACCCGAAGGGACATATCCAGGCGGTCGGCCTCGATGAGGCGGGCCGGAAGCAGTACATCTATCACGAGCATTGGCGCACCCGGCGAGACCAGCTCAAGTTCGACCGCATGATCGAGTTCGCAGAATCGTTGCCAAAGGTTCGATTCATGACCAACGAGCATCTCGCCCTCGACGGGATGCCGAAGGAGCGCGCGCTTGCATGCGCGGTGAGACTTCTGGATCGTGGGTTCTTCCGGATCGGTGGCGAAGGATACGCCGAAGAGAACAAAACCTACGGACTCGCAACGATGCGTAAGGAACATGTCGCGATCGAGAACGGCGCGGTGGTCTTCGATTACATCGCCAAGAGCGGCAAGCAACGCATCCAGTCCGTCGTCGATCCGGCCGTTCTCAAGGTCGTATCGATCCTGAAGCGAAGGCGTTCCGGGGGGGCCGAGCTGCTCGCTTACAAGAGCGGGAGCCGTTGGGTGGACGTGAAGTCATCCGACATCAATCTCTACCTGCGAGAGGTCTCCGGCGGAGACTATTCGGCGAAGGATTTCCGGACCTGGCACGGCACTGTGCAGTGTGCGCTCGCCCTAGCGGTTTCCTTCGAGGCCCACGCATCCAAGACGGCCAGGAAGCGCGCTATCACCCGCGCGGTCAAAGAGGTTTCTCATTACCTCGGCAACACACCGGCGGTCTGTCGCAAGTCCTACATCGATCCTCGCGTCATCGATCGCTACGAAGGTGGACTCACGATCGCGGGAGTGCTGGAAGAGCTGGGGGAGACCGACGCCTTCACCGAAGGGTCCCTGGCCATCGTTGAGGAAGCGGTTCTGGACCTGGTCCGGGGCCGGAAGACCTCCCCCCACCTAGAGAGGGTCGCCTGACGCCTCCCGGCAAGGACTAGACCGATCGGCGACACTTTGCCGCGCATGACCTCCGTCCCGGTTACCTTCCCATGCGATGAGCGAGCAGCGGAGTATCCGGATAGCGGAAGCGAGCCTCGTCGGCATCGCCGCGGTGTGGGGCTTGACGTTCGTGATGGTGCAGGACGCGATCGCCCTACTCCCCGTGTTCGCCTTCCTCGCCTACCGGTTCATCCCCGCCTCGCTGCTGGTGGCGGTTGTGTTCCGCAAGAAACTGTCTGGGCTGGGCCGCGACGGTTGGAAGTGGGGCCTGTTCATGGGCATCTTCCTCACGGGCGGATACGTGTTCCAAACCCTCGGCCTCGACCTGACCAGGGCTTCCAACGCCGGTTTCATCACCGGGATGTTCGTTGTGCTCACGCCCATCTTCGGTGCGCTGTTCCTGAGGCACCGAGCGGGAGCGTTGGCGTGGGCCGCCGCCCTCGTATCCACTGTCGGTCTGTTGTTGTTGTCGGTGGCGCAAGGCGAGAGCGGAGACGCGTCCCTTACCGGAGATGCGCTCGTCTTCCTCTGCGCATGTTCCTTCTCGTTTCACATCCTCGTCACGGACAGAGCGATACGCGATCACGAGACCGGCCCTCTCCTCGCGGTGCAGCTGGGGGTGACGGGTGTCTTCTGTCTGGTCGTGGCAGCCGCGAGGGGTGAGCTGGTGGTGCCGGATTCCTCCACGGTGTGGGTGGCTCTGGTCGTCACCTCCTTGGTGGCCAGCGCCTTGGGCTTCTTCGTCCAGACGTACGCACAGCAGCATGCATCTCCTTCCCGCACTGCCCTGATCCTCGCCAGCGAGCCTGCCTTCGCCGGCTTCTTCGCCTACCTGTTGGCGGGGGAGAGACTCAACGCTGCGGGCTGGCTCGGCGCATCTCTGATCCTGGCGTCCATCGTG
>JBKHYB010000290.1:0-2685 GCA_046565725.1 Actinomycetota bacterium | reverse complement strand
GACGACCTACCAAGGTCAGGACCTCCAGGAGAACGACCCGATCCCTTGGAACGGTGACCGGGACACCGGGGGGCCATTCCGTTATGCATCGATCCCTTGTTCGGGCAATGCCCCGGTGAACAACATCTCGACCGATCTCACCACTTATAACTCGCGCATCGAAGGCAGCAGGTCGCCCGCGTCGACGCGTGATCATCCGCTGGAGTTCAACGTCGTTCGGAACAAGAAAGGACAGCTGCGCCTGCGCGGCACCGTGGTCATGACCGTGTGCCACCTGCGTGGAGGCCCTACCGCAGCCGACGATCCTGTGCCCGATGCAGAGAAGCCCAAGATCTTCTTCAGTTGGAACGCACGCTTCAAGCGCACGTCCGCCGAAGAGGTTAGGTGGCACGGGAAGTTCCGCATCACCGGCGGCACGCAGCGGTACGAAGACCTGACCGGCGAGGGTGACATAGCCGGTTACTTCTTCTGCTTCGCTCCGGAGGGATGCACGACCCTAGGGGAATTCAGGGACGGCCAGTACACGATGGCGGGTACCTATCACGACCCAACCCCAGACGAGCTTTGATGGGGCTTCCTTCGGCTTGACTGGGAAAGTACCGTAGACGTACTTATTCGCTCGGAAGGGGGGCTTCATGCGACGTGCCGTAACGCTGGTCTCGATCAGCGCCCTCACACTGTTGTGGTCTGCAAGCGCGGCCCTGGGGTGTGAGACATCGTCCTGGATAAAGCCTTATCCATCGAGCGGGGGGCCCGGCACGACGGTGACGGTGAGCGGCGGCGGTTTCCAACCCGGCACCGTGGTGATCCGCTGGGACGCATCGGCGGAATCGGGCGGAGCCGAACTAGCGCAAGCCCAGGTTGATGCCGAAGGCAACATCTCGGTAGAGGTGGTGGTTCCCGAGGACGCGGCCGGGCAGCACAAGTTCGTCGCCGAGCACACCCAGAGCAGCGAGAGTGTGGCTCACGCCGACGCGTGGGATTACTTCTCCATCCCGGGAGCGCCGGCTGCTGACGAGGGCCAAGGTGCCGGATCGGGAACTTCGGAGGCTGAAGGCTCCGCCGGCGACCAGGCCAAGAACGGGCCGAAAACCGTGGAACCGGAGGGCGGTTCGCGAACTGTGGAGCGATCGACGGTTAGCACGCCCGTCGTCGAGATAGCAGCGTCCTCCTCTGATGCGACCGCGATCGCCGAGCAGAAGCGAGTCGGACGATCGCACCGTGACGCCGGGATCGAACGGGACGTCCCGTTGCGGGATCCGGGGGTGGGGGAGATCCCCTACGTCGCTCCCGCCGCCCCAGCAGATGTGCCGCTTTCAGATGCCGGAGCTCCAAGTGACGGTCTGATCCGAGTCGCTGCCGTGCTGCTCGGGTTCGTCATGGCCGCTGCGATGTGGTTGATCCGCCGTAAACCACTAACGGCACCGCCGGTGCTCGTTGCGGTTGCTGCGGAACGGTTCCCGGGTGAGATGGAGGATCGCAAGGCCGCGTAGCGGGGAGCTTCTTCGGTTGTTGTCTTGAGAAGGAAGGGGTGGCGCGAACAGGCGCCACCCCTTCTCTATGTCACCGTCACGTTCCGGTTCGTCAGCAGTAGATGTAAGGGTCTTTGCTCTTGCCGAAGCCTTGGCCGAACACCGCGACGTTGTCCCAGTAGAGGTGCCGGACCTCCATGTTGGCGGTCATGAAGTCACACGCTTGCTGGGGCTTGCTCGTCTTCGGCTTGCTGCCCAAACCGAGATGGGCGAGCGTTTCCGCGACCACGTCGTACCTGCGCTCGGGAGTGATGAGACCCCAGCCCGCTTGGGTCCACGGGGCCGCATCGATCATCGGAACGGCGGTGGGATCGGGGGTCTGCCCGTAGTCGGCGAAGGTGGGGTAGGGGGCCGCGATCTCCAAGGCTCTTCTCATCTCCCAATTGGTGATCGGCTCCGGTCCCCCGATCAGCGAGGGGCCTTCCTCCGTCTTCACGATGCCTCCCGAGTGACCCAAGCGTCGTCGAGCTTCCAGCAGTGCGGCCGAGAACGTACCGGCCGAGCGCGGCGTAGCGAAGCTGGTGCCGCTGACGGGCCTGGTCCCTTCCTCGCAACTCCTGCAGTAAGGAAGGTCCTGGGTGAAGTCACCGATGAAGTCGGGAACGTTGCCGGACAGCAGTTGCCGTCCGCCGCTGTCACCTTCCTCGAACCCAGCGACCCCGATGCTCCACCACGGGCCAGAGGTCTGGTCGAACGTCGAGTAGGTGGGGTCGTTGGCCGCGGCTCCGAAATGCACCTTGCCGTTCTCGACCACTCCTGTGTAGCTGTTGGAGAGGTGGTTCAGGGTCGGCACACTCGTCACCGGACCGTACGAAGTGGTGATGATGTCCACGGCGGGATGGGTGAACGCCCATTCCTCGGAGGCTTCGCTGATGTCTTCGACCACCACCACGATCGCCTCCGGGTTCGCGGTCAAGACGGCCGCGGCGGTCCCGATCCCATGCGTGCTCTCCGTGCCGTCCGGCCTAAGTCGTGGTCCTTCGTTCAGGAACGAGATCCCGATGATGTTGGTGCCCTGGAACCAGTAGGGCTTGCCCTTCTCGATCTTGGCGAACCTCGATTCCACCTTCTTGTAGTCGGCCTGGAAGTTCCCCGTCCGAGGCACCTTGATGATCTGCTGCTTGCCGATGCCGAACTCCTCGAGCACGTCGGG
>JBKHYB010000289.1:0-2716 GCA_046565725.1 Actinomycetota bacterium | reverse complement strand
AGCTCGGGATAGCGGCAGTCCTTGCTCACGTCGTAGACGTCGATGAAGCCCGGCTGGAAGGTCGGATATCCCATCACCGCCACCAGCAAGCCTCGTTTGGTGTTGAGCCTGACCGACTCGTGCGGCGACTGCATCGCCGCGGTTCGCAGCGTGTCGGTGTGCACGGGCTTGTCGGGGTTACTCATGTCCATCACGTAGACGCCGGGGCCGCGGGTCGGTTGCTCCGGAACGTTGTGAGGCCATAGCAGCGTCGTGTCCCAGAAGGCGCACTCGTTGCCGGCCTTGTCTACATAGCGCTCGACGCGATATCCGCCCGAGGATCCGAAGTGCGACACGAGCCGGGCATTGCAGTAGTAGCCCTTGGCGGCGCGTCCCGACTCGTAATCCTTAGCCGGGACCTTGCCCTGGACGTCTTCGGGCCGCGAGCCTTCGTCGCAGCCGATCCCCTTGGTGGGTCCCGCGTCGGGCTTGGAGGGGCCGAAGTACTTGGGGAGGGAGGCCGAGCGCGTGGTGGTGGGCCCACCCACGAGGGGGCCGTGGTGATCGGCCGCCGAGTGCTCGTGCTGGGGCGGCCTTCCAGGAGCAAGGGGCAGGGCCGCGCCGAACAGGATCGCCCCTAAGAGCAGAGCGACGAGGCCTCGCACTAAGCGGGTCGGTGTCGGAGCCGAGGCAGGGTGGGCGGGCCTGGAGACCATCCTCAGCTGTTCTATGGAAAGAGGCGAATCCCTCCCAACCACCGCCCTGCCCCCGAGATCTAGGGCGGGCCACCCCCGCCGTTAGGCGTTCTCCTCCTCAGCGATCGCTAGCTGATCGCGCTCGGGAAGGGCATCTCGGTAGACGGGGTTCCGTTTCCAATCCGGGATCGGCGGCTTGTACTCGGAACGCGGCGCGTAGCGCGAATACTCGTCAAGCACCATGCGATGGAGGTAGCGCGGGCAGTTGTCGAAGATCCGCTCCGCTTGGACCCGGACGACGAGCTGAGCCCCCGGAAGCTCGTCCATCAGCGGATCGTCGTAGTGAAGAGAGGCAGTCCCTTGCACGCGGAGCTTCTTGGCCTTGTCGCCCCAGCGGACGAAGATCAACCCCACCTTCGGGTTCGCCAGAACGTTTCCTAAGCTCTTGAACATCCCGTTGCCGTTGTAGTCCGGGAACGCAAGCGTCGACTCGTCCACAACTTGAACGAATCCGGGGATGCCGCCCTTATACGACACATCCGGGAAGCCGTCGGGATCGATCGTCGCAAGAAAGAACAGTGGTGCCGACTCGATCATCTCTCGCTCGGCGTCGGTGAACGCCCTGTGGAGATCCACCTTTTCCAGTCGGTCGGCGATCCGGCGTGTCTCGAAGCGATCCTGGAGTTCGCGGGAACCCTCGTGGTAGAGCTCGCTATCGGTCATCGGCCACCCTCCCTAGTTCTGATGAGTGTGCGAGGCGTCCACAGCAGTGTCAATGGCCTAGGAGTGGTGCGACGAAGGCTTCTCAGCTCCAGAGGGCGGTGGTGGCCTTCAAGGAAACGACCCGGTGATCCCGAACGAGATAGTGATCTGCCACGGGGATGCCGGCCATCGCTCCTGCCTCGATCAAGCGGGCCGTGAACTCGGTGTCGCAATCTTCGGGAGACTCGAGGCTCCTGCTCGCATTCGAGACATACATCACAGAGCTCGCGCCGACGCCACGGGGGCCGTCGAGCAGGAGATCGAGAGGAATCGTGTTCTTGGGCTGCGTCGCCGAAGCCAGACATTCGATATCGATGACTTCACCTCGAGCATCGAGCGAGATCTGAAACAGCACATCACCTTCGACCTGCGTCACGATGTCGGCAAGGTTCGGCAGGATGTACTCGGGCAAGCGTTCCTCGGTCGTAGACACGGCGTCTCCTCTCGGTCGGATGGCCCCATCCGAGTACGAAAACACCGATGCAGCTGTGTCGATCGCCACAGTGCGCCCGGATCGCTCCCAGCGGATACGTGATCCAAACTTTCTGTCGCAGGGTCTGAGTAGCTTCGCGCCACCGAGTTGTCTGAATGATGAGGTGGCGCGCGATGAAGGTGTTGGTTGCTACTAGGAAGACGCAGGGGCAACGTTCGAACGATTTCTGCTATTCGGTCGAAGGAGAGCTCGTCGTCTTTCCGCCCGTGGAATGTGGACGTGGGAGCGTCGATGATCGCTGCGGTTGCCGCCGCTCCATGGCAGGACTCGCGAGCCATCGGGCAACCACCACGATGGAGGTCGTCGACCGTCCAGAGCTGAACCGAGGTGCCTACCTGGAGCTGATCGCGGACGGATTGGCCACGCAGGGCTACCTCGCACCCGAAGGCCTGGATCCGGAAACGCAGCAATGGGTGGAAACCGTCGTGGAGGAGCTGATCGACATCGCGGCCCTCCTCCCTACCGGGACCGTACTTGAGCGCAGGGACGACCACGTTGCGATCCGGCGTCAGCCCGATCGGCACCTGTGACAGCTTTGATATCCATATGGAGTTTGTTTTCATATCTCTATAGGTATAATCCCCGTATGAGAGGTGGAGAGCTCATCCGAGAGGCACGGCGGCGCACCGGGCTCAGTCAGAAGCAGCTGGCGGAGCGCCTGGGCACCACGCAGTCCGTCATCACGCGCTGGGAGACGGGGCAGCGCTCCCCCACGTTCGAAGCACTCGTGCGGGCCGTCAGAGCGTGTGGGCTCGATGTAGCGATCAGCCTGGTCGCAGCCGATCCC
>JBKHYB010000288.1:0-2717 GCA_046565725.1 Actinomycetota bacterium | reverse complement strand
TGTTGTTCAGCAGCGTCCTCATCCGAACGACCATCAAGAAGAAGATCACCGAGGCGCCCGCGATGAGCACCGCGATGTCGTCACTCGACCAGTTGCCGTCGTACCAGAGCAGTGCCAACGGAGTAGCGAGCGAGGCGATGCCGAAGATCAATAGCCGTGGTTCCGTCAGGACGCGGTGGGCATCCGGGAGGGTGCGACCGAGCTCGGCCATCGATGGGTGGAGAGCCGCAAGCGCAGCAAGGAGGTATGCCCCCATGCGCGGTATCTCGAGCGGATGCCCAGGACGGTAGCTGCCGTCTTCGAAGGCGAAGAGGTTCCACTGGCTCGCGACGAGACTGCAGATCACCGCCCCCACGAGCAGCCAGTAGGAGGCGATGCGAGGGCCCGGTGAGAAGGTGAGCCGGATGAGGAGGGTCAGAAGGACGAGGTTGAACGCAGGGAAGGCCGCAGCGGAGACCTGTTCGGTGATGCTCATCTCCGGCCCGAGGGCGTGGGGGCCGATCCAGGCGATCCACAACGCGAGGCCGATGCCTCCGACGATGATCAAGGCATCGATCAGGTCTGAGAAATCTCCGTGCGGCGTGCGCGCCCGGGCGAGCAGGATGAGGGCGGTGAACATGAACCCGTAGCCCCCGAGCGTGATCGCATCTGAGATCTCGGTGTCGACGGTCGGGCTCCCACCTTGGATGGCGATCACCGTTGCGATCAAGGAGCCGAACAGGAACGCGATCAGACCCGACAAGAAGGCCTTCCAGTGACCCTGGCCCAGTGCCCCATGGGAGCGCATCCCAAGGTAGGCGGCCGTGGTGCACGCCAGGATCAGCACGTCCCAGGCGGCGTACTGGAGGGCCTCGTGTTCGAAGACGAAGAAGGCGGTGCCGCTCAGAGCGACCAGCGCTACGAGCATGCTCGCTCGCATGCCCGCCTGCCTCAGGCTCTGCCCGCTAGATCGCTCCACCGCTCCCAGTTCTGCCGCGCCCGGGACCCACTCCCTAGGCTTGCATTGGTACATATTGCGCCCATACGGGCGATATGGCTAGGGGTAAGGCTAGGGGGTCACGAACAGTTGTGCGAACCGCAGCGAGAGCTGCGGCCGGCGTCCCCAGGCCGTGATCTGGCCTTTGAATATCGGCCCCCATCTCCCCAAACGCCCGTAGCCGACGAGGAGGTAGGCCAGGGGGTCGGCCGAGATCGTGCAATCGAGGCGGCCCAAGGGGGCCTCGTCGATCACCAGGTCGTTGTCGGCAACCCTCATGAATAAGGTCGGCCCGCCCCGGAGTTTCAACCGGTAGTTGGCCTCCAGGCCCCTTGCAGCTTCCTCGTCCAGGAAGTGAGGAAGGACCGGCAGCAACCCGGCGATCGATATCAACGCGACGGATCTGGGCACTCCCCAAGGACGGCCCGTGGCTCGTGCGATATCCAAGCCGTGGATCGAGGCTTCCGTCAGCAAGATCGAGCCCAGACCGTAGGTCGGGATCTTGAGTCCTCCGTGCCACGGGACCCAACTCTCCCAGAGGTCCGCCGTTGCGTTGCGGGCGAACGAGTCCGCCGACGCCTGGATCCGGTCCGCGATCTTCGCCAGGTTGGTCTCGTCGTCGTCGTCGGCCACCAGCCCATCCCAGGTCTGAGACATCTGTCGATGATCTTTGACGGGAGAGGTTCCGCCGGTCAGAAGGCCGTCGAGGACCCCGAAGATGTGACTGGCGTGAACCACAGTGTCGCGGACGCTCCAGGTTCCTATCGCAGGGGGTGATCCGTCCCGTGTCGAGCGCACCAGGGCGCAGAAAGCCGAGGTCGCTCGCTGCAGCGAGTCGAGCGTTTCGGAGCGATCGGGGACCGGTAGTGACATCGTCCTATCTTGACGCATCGGTCGCCTGGATCGCGTCGGTTGCCCTGGTTGTGTGGGCGATGGGACGATACTCCCGTGCAGGACGACGTCAGGTTTGCCAACAACGGAGACGTGACCCTCGCTTACCTGGTCAGGGGCGAAGGTCCGGTCGACCTCGTCTGGACGAATATCTGGTACTCGCACCTCGACCTGCTGGATGCCCACCCACAGGTTGCCGCAGTAGGAGAAGCGCTGTCCCGTTTCGCCAGGGTCGTTCAATGGGACAGACGCGGCGCCGGTCTGTCCGATCGACTACCGGGTCCGGCCACGCTGGAGGAAGGTGTCGACGACCTGTTGGCGGTCATGGACGCTGCGGAGATCGAAAGGGCCACCCTCTTCGGGTTCAACGAGTCGGCGATGCTCTGCTCTTTGGCGGCGGCTACCCACCCCGATCGTTTCTCGTCGCTGATCATCTATGGCGGCTTCGCCACCACCACCCGTCAGGACGACTACCCCTGGGGTCAGGAGCCCGAGGATAGGGCGCTTCAGGTGCAGTACCTGTGCACCAACTGGGCTACCCCGGAAGTGGCGCAGATGATGTTGATGACCGAAGACGAGGCTTTGATCTCGTGGGGGGTGAGATGGCAACGCAACTCCGTGTCGCGCGATGCCCTTCCCGCGTTCTACGACATGCTCGGCCGCACGGACGTCCGGCAGGTTCTGCCCTCGATCAAGGTTCCAACCCTCATCTTGCATCGCAAGGAAGACCAGGTCATCCATCCCGATAACGGCCGCTATCTGGCGGACCACATCCCCGGTGCCCGCTTCGTCGAGCTCGATGGATTCCAGCATCCCCCCTTCATGGGCGACTGGGAGCAGCTCGTGGACG
>JBKHYB010000287.1:0-2729 GCA_046565725.1 Actinomycetota bacterium | reverse complement strand
TCTTGCAACCGGGCGATCGCGGTGTTGAACGAGAATGCCTCGTAGTCGGCCGTGACGATCTTGATCGTTCGGTGCAGATCCTTGAGCAGTGCCTGCTCGGCCTCGCTGTGCTCGGCCTCGGCCCCACCATCGAGCGCGCGCACGTCTTCGCACAGACGCCACACCCTCTGTAGCCACGGGGCCGTGACCTTGCCGATGGCGTCAACGCCTTCCTCCGGCCAGTCGAAGGGGGCCTCGGGAGGACCGGAGAAGAGCATGTACAAGCGCAAGGCATCGGCGCCGAACCGCTCGAACGCTTCTTGCGGCTCGACGATGTTGCCGCGCGACTTACTCATGCGCTTGCCGCCCATCGTGATGATGCCCTGGTTCAGCAGGTGTGGGAACGGCTCGGGATCGCGCGCCATCCCCATGTCGCACATGACCTTCTGGAAGAAACGCGCGTAGATAAGGTGCATCACCGCGTGTTCGATGCCGCCCGTGTACTGATCTATCGGCATCCACGCGTTGCTCTTCTCGGGATCGAAGGGCAGTTCGGTGTTGAACGGGTCCGTGAAGCGGTGGAAGTACCACGACGAATCCACGAAGGTGTCCATCGTGTCCGTCTCGCGCTTCCCCGGCCCGCCGCACTTCGGACAAGCGACGTTCACCCACTCTTCGGCGGTCGCCAGCGGCGAGACCCCTTCCTCCGGATCGAAACGCACCGAGTCGGGCAACGTGACCGGAAGGTCTTCAAGAGGTACCGGGACCTCACCGCAGTTGTCACAGAAGATCACCGGGATCGGAGTACCCCAGTAACGCTGCCGAGAGATAAGCCAGTCACGGATCTTGAAGTTCTTGGCCGGACGGCCGATGCCACGCTCTTGCAGCCAGTCCGTGACCTTCGCAACCGCTTCGCTGGTGGAAGTTCCGTCGAAATGTCCCGAGTTCACCATGACGCCCGGCCCCATATAGGGCTCGCTCGGGTCGGGGTCGGCGGACCCATCCTCGGGCCTGATGACCATGCGGATCGGGAGATCGAAAGTCTTGGCGAATTCGAAGTCGCGCTGGTCGTGACCGGGAACCGACATGATCGCTCCCGTCCCGTAGTCCATCAGGACGTAGTCGGCCGCCCAGATCGGCATCTTCTCGCCGTTAACGGGGTTGATCGCGTAGCGGCCGGTGAAGACACCGGTCTTCTTCCGCTCGGTGGAGGTTCGGTCGATCTCGGTCAGACGCTCGGCATCCGCCCGGTAAGCCTTCAGTTCCTCTTCCTTGTCCGTGCCCGCCACGATCCTCTCGAGCAGCGGATGCTCGGGGGCGACCACGAAGAACGTCGCACCCCACAAGGTGTCCGGCCGTGTCGTGTACACCGTGACCGTTTCGTCAAGCCCTTCGATCTCGAACTCGACCTCGGCCCCGTACGACCGGCCGATCCAGTTGCGCTGCAGCATCTTCAGCCGCTCGCTCCAACCCACGTTCAGTTCCAGGTCGTCGAGCAGGCGGTCGGCATACTCCGTGATCTTGAAGAACCACTGACTGAGGTAGCGCTTGACGACGGGTGTGTCGCACCGCTCACAGCGACCTTGGATCACCTGTTCGTTCGCCAGGACCGTCTTGTCTTTCGGGCACCAGTTGACCGGCGCAGCTTTCTTGTAGGCGAGGCCGCGCTCGTAGAACTTCAGGAAGAACCATTGGTTCCAGCGGTAATACTCGGGGTCGCAGGTACGTACGGTGCGGTCCCAATCGAACGAGCAGCCGAGCCGCTGAGCCGATCCGTAAAGCTTCGCGATGTTGCTGTAGGTCCACTCCTTCGGGTTCACGCCCCGCTTGATCGCGGCGTTCTCGGCCGGGAGGCCGAAGGCATCGAAGCCGAAAGGGCTCAGAACCTCGTGGCCTTGCATCCGATAGAAACGGGCGATCGAGTCGTGGATCGAGAAGATCTCTACATGCCCCATGTGCATGTCGCCCGAAGGGTAGGGGTACATCGTGAGCGCGTAACGCTTCCGCTTGCGATCGGGGACCTCGGGGGCCGCCCACATACGCTCGTCTATCCAGCGCTTGGACCAGCGCTGCTCTATCTCCGTGAAGTTGTACTCGCGCTCCATCGCCTAACCCTAAAGCCCGGGATATCAACCGGCGGCAGGGCAATTTCCGAACACGCCCTCGGCGAACGATCCGAACCGGCCCTCAAGTCCCTCCAGGTTGTCGATGGTTTCCGTCACTACCTCCTCTGCAGCGAACTTCCCATCCCTTGGGCGATAGATCGTCTCGGTCACGAGGTAACGCGCTCCCTGGGGGACGACCGACCCGACCACCACCGTCCCATCGTCACCGCACGCACTCGACTCCATATGGCCGACCGATCCTCCGTACGGGAACAGATCGCCGTAGGGCGAGCCTTCGGGTAGCGACATCCTTTCGAGCCGGTCTCCCCCGGCCGAGTAGACCGCAGCGAAGGTGGTGGAGGCGCCGGCCAGCACGTCGACCACGATCTCGGCCCCCGGACGCTCGTCGATCGCAGCGAGGGAGCTAACGGCCGGCAGCCCTCCGATCGGCTCCACATCACCGGTATCGAGGGGATGCGACAGCATCACACCGCGGTGGGTCTCGACCACCAGGATCGACCGGCATCCCGGCTCGGCCCCGGGATCGGAAACGATGTAGACGACGTCGGCCTCACGGTCGCCGTCCAGGTCCCCGCTCAGTTTGCCTCCCGCCCTCTCTAAAGAAGCGACCTCGTCTTGGCCGGA
>JBKHYB010000286.1:0-2735 GCA_046565725.1 Actinomycetota bacterium | reverse complement strand
GGCACCAAGACCTGCGGCAACATGGAAGCGACCACCGCGGATCTCGTCCCCGGCTACCGGGCTCTGAACTGGATGTCTTCCGACGGCGTGATGAGCCGTCTGAAGGTAAAGGTTCCTCACGAGTCCACCGAAGAAGAGAACTGTGACGACGCTGCAACCACCGACGTCGTCGAGGAATGCCCTGAAGAGTCTCCGACGCCTTCTGAGACACCGACGCCTACCGATGCGGTGACGCCGGCTCCCTAGCTCAAAGGCATAGAAGCAGAGCACTCGGTTCCCCGTCCAAAACCGAAAGCTCTCGGAATGAAGAAGCGACCGATCGCCCCCGGTCGCTTCTTCGCGTTGGGGGTCGGGCGGCAGGTATAGGGGTCGGCGACGCAGAACCCGTTCGTCATGCGACGGTTTGTCCCGGTTGTGCTCGCGGCCCTGATGCTGCTGCCCGTAGGGGCGGTGTCGGCGGGCGCGCCGCGAACCGGGAAGGCCTCGATCCGCGATCTGGATCCGGTCCGTTTCTCGTTGAAGGACGCGATCGTCGAGCGGCACTTGGTGACCGCTCGAGACGGGATCACTTCGCTGGCCGTCGATGTCATCCGCCCCGACGCGAAAGAGCCCGTCCCCACCATCTATCTGCAATCGCCCTACTACAACACGGTCGGTCGGGGCTACAAGCACGAGACCAAGACGCCTTGGGGGATGGGCGGTCAACCGGCCCAGCCTTCCGTCCCATTCCCCGAGTGGTACGACGAGTACTTCGTACAGCGTGGCTACGCGGTCGTGATGAGCGACATGCGCGGGACGCGCAACTCGTCGGGATGTCAGGTCTATGGGGGCCGTGAGGAGGCCACCGATGCGGTAGACGTCATCGAGTGGATCGCCTCGCAGAAGTGGAGCAACGGCAGCGTGGGCATGACCGGGGGCTCTTACGACGGCACGGTTGCGATCGCGGCAGCGTCCGAGGCTCCGAAAGCCCTGAAGGCGATCATCCCGATCCGTGCGATAGACCGCTGGTACGACTACCACTTCTTCAACGGCCTGCAGTCTTCCCAACATCTGTTAACGCCGTGGTCGTTCACCTCGCTGACGACCCTGCAGGACACGCAGAACTCGCTCCCGGACGACACTCTGTTTCCGCTGCACGTGATCGAGAGGAAGGCATGCGCGGCATCACTCGGGGCGACGGTGTCGGCTCAGTACTCGACGCCCTATCAGGATTCGAAGTCGGGATTCTGGGAGGGCCGCGACTGGGTCCGCAACGCGAAGGACTTCAAAGCAGCCACCTTCATCATCCATGGACTCAACGACACGAACGTGAAGACGACGAACGCTGCGTGGCTTTGGGACGAACTACCGCGGTCATTACCCAAGAAGCTGTGGCTGGCCCGCATGGGGCACGCCGATCCCAAGCAACCTTTCCCCGAGGGCGAGATGACCTTCCCGTTCGATCAACGCTTCGTCGAGGCGACGCACCGTTGGTTCGCTCACTTCCTGAAAGGGATCGACACCGGCATCCTCGACGAGCCCGCGGTGTCGGTCCAGGACGAGTCCGGCGGCTGGCACGAGCAGCGTTCCTGGCCGCTGGCATCGGACGTGCGTTTCTCGTTCGAGGGTGACTTGCTCGTGCGAGGCGACTCCAAAGGATCTTTGGATTATCGGGAAGGCTCTTCGATCCGGTTGACCTCAGCGCCGATGAAGTCGGACCTGCGCATCTCGGGCGAGGCGTACCTTCGGCTCACCTACTCATTGGCGCAAGGCGGAGACACGACGTTCGCCTACCGGCTCGAGGACGTCGGGCCCGACGGAGCGACCGAGATCACCACCGCCTACGCCCGTGCCGCCTACCGCGACGACATCAAGCGCAGGGGTCTGTCGTATCCCACCCTGCCCGTCCTTCACCAACCGGGCTCCACCAACGAGATCTCGTTCCCGTTCCTACCGCAGGACTACGTGGTCAGAGCGGGCCATCGCTTGCGATTGATCATCGCCTCCGATGACGGAAGGGTCCTCGGGGACCCAGGCGGCGACACCGTCACGCTCGACCTCGAGAGGTCCGCGCTCGTGATCCCCGTCGGGCCACCTCGTTGAGGGTGCCCTTAGGCCTCGCGCGAGAAGGTCTCGGAGTAGCCCACGAATCCGGATTCGATGACGACCTGGTCGTCTTCGATGTAGACGATCACGTCGAGCGGCTCGTCGGTCCGCGGAAGGACCTCGGGATCGATAAAGATCTCGGCCTGGATCTCGGCTCCGTCGCGCCCGTCGGGGTAGAGGGTGAATTCGAGGTTCTCGCCCACGATCGCATCTGCGATCACCTCGGCGTCGGCGCCCTTCTTGAGGTTCGGCTCCCAGGCTTCCTGACCGGCAGCTATAAGTTCGACGTCCTCGGGCGGGTTCTTGTCCGTGTCGTCCCAGACGTTGTACTTGACCTCGACGACCTCACCCTCTTCTTCGGTGACGACCTTGTTGCCCTCGGCCTCGTCGTTGGAGCTGTCCGAGCCGTCATCGGAGCAGGCCCCGAGCACCAGCAAAGCAACCAGCCCGGTGACCAGCAACCGCAGCCATCTCTTGTCGCGCATCTGTTTCACACCTCTTGGTAGGGGTTCGTTGGGGTTCCTTGGATAACACGCGCCGGAGCTTAGGCCGGGCACGGCGACCTTCTCAGGGGCCATGGCGCAGATATCCCTGGGGGCCGGGTCAAGCAGGACTGTCGGGGGTGCCGGCGAACCCACGTTCGACCACGC
>JBKHYB010000285.1:0-2766 GCA_046565725.1 Actinomycetota bacterium | reverse complement strand
GCGAGCTCGCCGCCGGCGGCCGAGCGGCCTACGAGGCGGAGTTCACCGAGGCGGCGGTCGTCGGCCGCTATCTCGAATTCTTCTCCGCCCTCTCGCGCCGCGACGCGGCGGCCGAGGACGTCATCGAGCGGTTCCAAGAGGTGGTCGTCTCGCTCCGTCGAGCCAAGGTCGACCGCGACATCCCCCAGGCCAAGCGGGTTCCTGCCTACATCGTTCCGCACGATCACGGCGCTGAGGTCGAGTTGATGTCCGAGGCCATCAGGACGCTCGCCCGGTTGGACCGCTTGGAGATCGTAGAGGCGTTCCCGGCAGACGCCACGTTGGCCCGCATCGTGACCACGGCAGGTATCGAAGCGGCTCTGGATCTCGGTGACATCTTGGACCTCGACGCCGAGAGGAACAGGCTCGCGAAGCGGATCGCCGAGATGGACGCCGAGATAGATCGGGCTACCAAGAAGCTCGCCAACGAAGGATTCGTCAGCAAGGCCCCCGCCGCTGTCGTGGATAAGGAACGAGCGAAGCTCGAGGAGTACCGGGCGGCGAAGGTGAAACTCGAGGCTCAACTGGAAACCCTGGGATAAGCGCAGTTGACCTTCTCCGAAGCTCAAGCACACCTCGATCGCCTCGGCGTGGATGCGATGAAGCATCTCGCTCCGACGCTCACTCGGATCGAAGCGATATGTGAGGCGCTGAACCACCCCGAGCGTGCCGTCCCTGCGATCCACATAACCGGTACGAACGGGAAGACATCGACGGCCGCCATCTGCACGTCGCTCCTAGGAGCGACCGGATTGAGCGTCGGTACCTACACCTCTCCGCACCTGGTTTCGGTGACCGAACGGATCTCGTTGGGAGGTCAACCCATCTCCGAGGAAGAGTTCGGCGAGGTGTTCGCTCACCTACAGCCGTTCCTCCAACTTACGGAAGAACGGCTCGGTGAGACGCTCAGCTATTTCGAGGTGCTGACCGCGATGTTCTTCCTGTGGGCCGCGGAGAAGCCGGTCGATGCTCTCGTCGTTGAGGTTGGTCTCGGAGGCAGATGGGATGCGACCAACGTGGTACCGGCTCAGGTCGCCGCCATAACGAATGTGGGCTTCGACCACATGCAGCTGCTAGGGAAGGATCGCCCCACGATCGCGGCCGAGAAGTCCGGCATCATCAAGGAGGGAAGTCTCGCGGTGACGGGCGAGCGAACCCCTGATGTCCTCGCCGTCATCGAGGCCGAGGCGCGCACCAACGGTGTCGATCTCTCGGTCTTCGAACGTGACTTCCATCTCCGAGACAACCGCTTAGCTGTCGGTGGACGCTACCTTTCGCTCTCGGTCGGCACACGTTCCTACGAGGACCTGTTCTTGCCGCTTCATGGAGCTCATCAAGGGGTCAACGCTGCGGTGGCGCTAGAGGCGGTAACCCGGTTCCTGCCCGGAAGAGAACTGGACGAAGACGTCGTGGCAGAAGGCTTTGCCACTGCCCGGGTTCCGGGGCGTCTCGAGATAGTGCGGCAAGGTACCGCTACGACGGCGACGGCACTCTTGGATGTCGCACACAATCCCGACGGGATGTCTGCACTGGTGACGTCTCTGATCGAAGCCTTCGCCTTCGAAAAGGTTCATCTCGTGCTCGGGATCCTCGCCGACAAGGACTATGAAGGGATGCTCCGTGAGCTCGGGAGACTGGATGCGAGGTTGATTGTGACCGAGGCTGCCTCGGTTCGATCGGTCCCGGCGCCCGAACTCGGTGAGGCGGCCGAGCGGTTAGGTTTAGAGGCCACGGTGATCGACGATGTTCCCTCGGCGATCCGTCAGGCGGTTCGAGACGCCGGGCCGGGAGATCTGATCTGCATCACCGGTTCCCATTACGTGGTTGGTGAAGCGCGCGGGCATCTCGTGCGCTCATAGGTAAGGAGTCGTAACAGTGCCCGACATCCAGCAGACTTTCATCATGGTGAAGCCCGATGGCGTACGCCGTCGCCTGGTTGGAGAGGTTGTTTCCCGGATCGAGCGCAAGGGCTACGAGATAAGCGAGATGAAGCTCTTCACGATCGACAAGGACCTCGCCGAGCGCCACTACGGCGAGCACGTCGACAAGCCTTTCTTCGGTGAGTTGGTCCAGTTCATCACCTCGGGACCGGTCGTGGCCATGGTGGTGGAAGGTCCCGACGTGGTGAAGGGGATGCGCACCCTGATGGGTGCGACCAACCCCCTAGACGCGGCCCCCGGTTCGATCCGCGGCGACTTCGCCTCCTTCATCACCGAGAACATCGTCCACGGCTCCGACTCGCCCGAGTCCGCCGAACGAGAGATCAACCTCTTCTTCGGTTCCTAACAAGATCTGACCCCCCTATAGGGGCTTTCTGTGGCGCGGAAACCGACGTCTATCGACGGGAGATTTTCCGCGCTGGGAACGTCCCCCATAGGGGGGTAAATACTTGTTAGAAAACCGGTATGGTGGGTGGAGCGGCTCGCTGGGGCCGCTCTTGCGCGTGCGGTGGCCGGAGGCCTGGTAGTCGGCTAGGCTGCGTGAACTAAGGCGCAATCTCTAACACGAACAACAACAACATCAGGAGTTTCGGTATGGACAGCCTTTTCTCGTTCATCGGTCGGGACATGGCCGTGGACCTCGGGACCGCCAACACATTGGTGTACGTCCGGGGCCGCGGCATCGTGCTGAACGAGCCGTCCGTGGTCGCGATCAATACCAAGACCGGTGCGATCCTGGCGGTGGGTTCCGAGGCGAAGCGGATGATCGGTCGTACCCCGGCCCACA
>JBKHYB010000284.1:0-2767 GCA_046565725.1 Actinomycetota bacterium | reverse complement strand
TCGCGGATGAGACCGAGCAGGATGTGTTCGGTACCGATGTAGTTGTGGCCGAGCTGCAACGCTTCGCGCAGCGAGAGCTCGAGCACCTTCTTGGCTCGTGGAGTGAATGGGATGTGTCCCGATGGAGGGGACTGGCCCGCACCGATGATCTCCTCGACCTGCTGGCGAACCTTCTCCAGCGAGATGCCGAGCGATTCGAGCGCCTTAGCGGCGACGCCCTCGCCTTCATGGATCAACCCGAGCAGGATGTGCTCGGTGCCGATGTAGTTGTGGTTGAGAAGCCTCGCTTCTTCCTGGGCGAGGACGACCACCCTGCGGGCCCGGTCGGTGAATCTCTCGAACAAAAGGACCGGCCTCCTTACCTTGTCTAGTCCGGCGGGTCGCCGCCGGCCGGAGCGGCGGTCGTAGAACTTCCGCTCCGAAACTCATTATACGGAGAGGCACCCCCAAGTCCCGAGGGCTTTTCTACGTAACCGCTCCGTACCCATCTAAACGCTCAGACCGTCTCAAACGTTTCCTATCCCCGGTCCCTTAGGACAACATCGGCACCGGATAAGGACCTTTGAAGGTACCTAGAACGCGAAGAAACTGGTGCATCTGGATAAGGTTCGGCCCCCGGGGGCTCAATGGACGGGGTCGCGCCTGGTCGTTGATACCCCGAACCGAGCCGCACCCACCCGAGGAGCGGGGCCGTTGGGGCGGTAACTGCCGACGAAGAGGTGGTTCCAGTCCTGGGGGAGGACGTCGGTTCGCTCGCCCCCCGTAGAGAATCCCCGGGACAAGGGAACCCACGGCATCGCCGATGGCAGCTCACCCCGTTCCGGCACGTCGATCCCCGATCGAGGCACCACCCACAGGCCGACGGTCGTCGGGATGACGGAAGTGTGGTCGTCCGGCCCGAACGCCACATCGAGCCCCCCGAAACGCACGCCTTCGAGCGATGCGAGCGTGGCGGCGATGTCATCGCCCGGTTCCGTCCGGCGGGCAGCCCAGCCGATAAGTGAGGCGGCCTCGTATGAACGGCGCTGCCATCCCGTCGGGGCCTGATCCCACCACGCTTCGTAGGAACGCCTGAACTGTTCGAACTCCGGCACCGGGAGATAGAAGGCACCGCGCGCGTAGCTGTCCGATCCCACGGTCCCGGGGGGTATCCCACCGGAAGGATCGGTGAACGGAGATATCGCGCCGTCGAAGGTGGCGATCTGTGGCCGCCACTCCCGTCTGCGATCGCGTGCCCCGGCCCGTCTCGACAACGACACGGTACGCGCCTGTTCGGTCGACACGTAGGTCGCGTCGAGTTCGGAGACACCTTCGAACAAGGCGGTGGCTTCGTTCGGATCACCGTGGAAGATCACCGCTTCCACCTCCGCCCTCCGCAAGCGGTTCAGTTCGTCGGTGAGATCGTCCTCCAGAGGCGTGTAGGTGACGGCGACCGGCGGACGTCCCCGCTCGTCGCGCAGCGCAGATCGGACGGCAGAGATCGCGGTCTCACCCATCAGAGAGTCTTCGGCCAAGACGCCGACCTTCTCGTAGCGCCGGTCGTTCAACAGGTAATCGGCGATCCTCCGTGCCTGCCACAGATAGGGAGGCGACACCTGGAAGAGATGCGGTCGAAGCAGACGGGCGCTGTAGAGGTCGCCGTACACGAGCACGCCGGGGATGCCGGCCTCGGCGAGGACCCCTTCGCTCGCCGCCAGTCCCTCAGGCGGGCCCGCGTAGACGATCCCGACCGTCCTGTCGGACTCGGCCAACCGCGCGATCAGCTCGGCCGCCTGATCTCCGTTGCCTTCGTCATCCAAGCCGACCAGCGTGAACGGCAATTCCGAACGGCGCGAGTCCCGGTTCAGCTCCTGGATCGCGACGTCCACACCTTCGAAGGCATCCTGGCCCCGCCAGCCGTCGGGTCCGCTCATGGTCCCAACCAGACCGATCACCGGACCGGCCTCGCTGGTGGGAGAAGATTCGGGCCGGCGCACGGGGAAACCGGCCCCGTCGTCGCTCGATCCGTCGCAAGCAACCAGGGACAGGCAGATCACGACCCCCGCAGCCACCTTGCCCAACATCACAGAATCTTCGCAGGCTCTCGCCCGTACCGCTCGCCTCTACTCCGGACGCAGGGTGGGGAACAGGATGATCTCCCTCAACGAGGGGGCGCCGGTGAGGATCGCGAGCATGCGGTCCACCCCGAAGCCGAAGCCGCCTGCGGGGGGCATCCCGTAGGACAGGGCTTCGAGGAAGTCCTCGTCGGGCAACTGGGCCTCCTCGTCGCCCGCGGCTCGGGCCGCAGCCTGCTGTTCGAAGCGCCGCCGCTGTTCCTCCGGGTCGTTCAGCTCCGAGTAGATCGGCGCGATCTCCAATCCGTCGATCAGAAGATCCGCCTGCTCGGTGAAGTTGGGGATCGTGCGGTGATCCTTCGCCAGAGGGCTCACCTCTTTGGGGAAACCGCAGATGAAGGTGGGAGCGACGAAATCCTTCTCGCAGCGCTGCTCGAAGATCTCGACCAGGATCTTGCCCGGCCCCCACTTCGGATCGATCTTCACCCCGTGACGGTCGGCAGAAGCGCGCAACCCCTCGACATCACCGTTGCGCCACGTCTCTTCCAGGTTGTCGTCGAGGGCCTGCTCGATCGCCTCGAACATCGTGATGCGCGGGAAGGGCTGGGACAGGTCGACCTTGGTGTCGCCGAGTGTGAGTTCGAGGTTGCCGTTGACCGCCAGCGCGGTCGCCCGCACGAGGTCCTCCACCAGCGACATCGTGTCTTCCCAGT
>JBKHYB010000283.1:0-2777 GCA_046565725.1 Actinomycetota bacterium | reverse complement strand
TCGGGCCGGCGAAGGCCCGTCGCTGATCGAGCTCAAGACCTACCGCCACTACTCGCACACCTCCGACGACGATGACCGCACCTATCGTTCGAAGGAAGAGGTCGAGGAGTGGAAGCGCAAGGACCCGATACTCCGCTTCGAGACCTATCTGAAGTCTCAGAGCCTTATCGATGACGCCAGGATCGCCGAGCTGCGGGAAGAGACCAAGACTCAGGTAGCGGAGGACGCGAAGGCGGCCGAAGAGGCCGAATTCCCCGATGCTTCGACCGCCGCTCAGCACGTCTACGGCAACCTGGAGGTCGTGTGATGGCAGAGAAGAACCTGGTTTCGACCATCCACGACACCCTTGCGGAAGAGATGCGCAAGGACGATCGCATCGTCGTCCTCGGTGAGGACGTCGGTGCTCGCGGTGGCGTGTTCCGCGTCACGATGGGCTTCCTCGACGAATTCGGCGAGGACCGCGTTATCGACACCCCGCTGGACGAGAACCTGATCGCCGGTGTTGCGATCGGCATGGCTATGGACGGGTTGCTGCCGGTCGCGGAGATGCAGTTCGCGGACTTCATCTTCCCGGGCTTCAACCAGATCGTTCAGGAAGCGGCTCGCATCCGCTACCGCAGCAACAACGATTTCAACTGTCCGGTGTTGTTCCGCACGCCTTACGGCGGTGGGGTCCACGGGGCGCTCTATCACTCGCAGAGCATCGAGGCGCTGTTCGCTCATGTGCCCGGTCTGAAGGTCGTGGCTCCGTCCACCCCCGAAGACGCCAAGGGCATGCTCCGAACCGCGATCTATGACGAGGACCCGGTCCTCTTCCTCGAGCACAAGAAGTGCTACCGCCTGATCAAGGGCGAGGTGCCCGACGAGGATTACTCGATCGAGTTCGGCAAGGCCAAGGTGCGTCGTGAGGGAAGTGACGTGACGGTCGTGTCCTACGGCCTCATGCACCACTTCTGCCTCGAAGCGGCCGAGCGTCTCAGCAAGGACGGCATCGAGGTCGAGGTCATCGACCTGCGGAGCATCTTCCCTCTCGACATGGACACGGTCCTGGAGTCGGTCGGCAAGACCAACAAGGCGATGATCGTCTACGAGGACAACAAGTTCCTGGGAGTGGGGGCCGAGGTCTCGGCTCAGATCGCCGAGAACGCCCTGTTCGAGTTGGACGGCCCCATCGTCCGGATCGGTGGCCCGCACGTCCCGGCCATGCCTTTCGCTCCGACCCTCGAGCACTGGTTCCTGCCCGACGTAGACATGATCGAACAAGAGATGCGCAAACTAGCCGAGTACTAACCCATTTCTTCGCCGAAATGTGGTCGCTATACGACCATTTCGACGCGCAGATCTGATCGGAGTGGCATGGCAGACGTGATCCAGCCGACGATACGGACACGGGAGCAGGTCGAGAAAGATCTGCGCCGGGGTGTTCCCATGCATCTGGCTCCGGGCGAGGGGGCCGGACGGCCGACGCGCAAGCCTGAGTGGCTGAAGGTGCGGGTTCGTTATGGGGACAACTACTCCGAGCTGCGCAACATCATGCGCGAGCGTGGACTGTCCACGGTGTGCGAGCAAGCTGCGTGCCCCAACATCTACGAGTGCTGGGAAGCACGTGAGGCGACCTTCCTCGCCTGCGGAGATCTCTGCACGCGCCGCTGCGGATTCTGCGACGTGATGACGGCCAAGCCGCACGCTCTCGATCCACAAGAGCCGGCGAAGATCGCCGAAGCGGTGAGGCTGATGGGTCTCAAGTTCGCGGTCGTGACCGGCGTAGCTCGAGATGACATCGATGACGGCGCGGCGGAGCACTGGGCCGCGATCATCCGCGAGATAAGAGCGCAGCAACCGGATTGCGGGGTCGAGGTACTGATACCCGACTTCAAGGGGCGCAAGGTCGACCCGCGCGATTCGCTCGCGACGGTCATCGAAGAACGGCCGGACGTTCTGGCCCACAACCTCGAGACGGTCCGCCGGCTCCACCCGACGATCCGGCCCGGCTTCGGCTACGACGCCAGTCTCGAACTGCTGAGGTGGGCGAAGGAGCTGAGGGTCGATCAGGTGACCAAGTCGAACCTGATCGTCGGTATGGGTGAGACCGAAGAAGAGGTCTACGAGGCCATGCGCGACTTGCGGTCCGTCGGCTGCGACATCCTCACGATCGGTCAGTACCTGCAACCTAGTGTCTCGTGGCACCTGCCCGTGGATCGCTGGGTGCACCCCGACGAGTTCGCTCGTTTCAAGCGATACGGCGAAGAAGAGCTGGGCTTCGCATGGGTTGAATCTGGCCCCCTGGTCCGTTCCAGCTACCACGCGGGCAAGCAGTACCGTTCGGCGGCCGCCCGCCTGACATAACCCGATCCTCCGGTTCGCGGAAACATCGCCGGAGGGTGTCGGGGAAGGGAGTGCTGTCTTGTTCGGCATGCGCAACGTTGCGCTGTGCGCGGTGCTGGTGTTCGCGACCGTCGGCCTAACCGCCGCCAGGGCGAACCACAAGGTGCTTCGTGGGGAGGCGATCTATTACTCGAACGCCTACAAGGGAGCCACCATGGCGTGCGGAGGCAAGTACCAGCCTTGGAAGATGGTCGCGGCTCACCGCAAGCTTCCCTGCGGAACGCGTCTCAAGGTCAAGAACCGCGCCAACGGAAACATCGTGATCGTCACCGTCAAAGACCGCGGTCCTTACGGCGACAAGGGGACCATCTTGGACGTGTCGCGCCGGGCCGCTCGCAAGCTCGACTTCGTGTCGGCAGGGCGTGCCGATGTGCGTGCCGTAGTCCTGCACG
>JBKHYB010000282.1:0-2782 GCA_046565725.1 Actinomycetota bacterium | reverse complement strand
CGGGCCAAGCCCTGGACGACGCCCTGCAGGAACTCCCGGGTGAGGTCGGCAACGAGATCGGTAAGGAGATCCGCAAGGCCTGCAAGGACGCCAAGAACCCGAAGAAGTGCCGCAAACGCCTTCGCGAGAAGTCCGAGGGGGATGCCCTCGATGAACTGATCAACGACATCCTTAACGAGGTCGACTCGACCACGGATGACGTCACCGGCGGGATGGGTGATCTGTGATGCGTAAGCTCTCCGTCTTGCTCGCAGGGGTTGTCGCCGCCGGACTGCTGTCGGCGTGTGGCGACCAAGGCATCAAGGTGACCGCCACCTTCGAAGACGTGGGCGACCTTGCGGTGGGGGCACCCGTGACCATGGCCGACATCCAGATCGGCGATGTCGACTCGATCCGCCTCGCGGGTAACGAGGCCGTCGTCACCATGTCTCTGGACGAAGATGCGCGCGTCCCTCAGGGCGTGACCGCGCGGGTCCGTCGTACCTCGGTCCTCGGTGAGCGGATCGTGGACATCGTCGTGCCGGAGAACCTTTCCGATGACGCTCCCCTGCTCGCCGATGGAGACCACGTTGGCGATACCGCAACGCGATCGGACCTCGAAGATCTCGTCGACGAAGGTGTGGATGTCCTGGCGTCGGTCTCTGCCTCCCAGCTCGCCGTGATGATCGAGGAAGGCGCCAAGGGCTTCGGGGGTCGCGGCGTCGAGCTCGGCAACCTGCTTCAGAACTACAACGCGATCGTCACCCGCTACTCGAACCGCTCGGACCAGATCTCCAACCTGATCGGCTCGATGAAGCGTTTCAACGAGACGGTGGCGGCCGAGGCGGACTCGCACGCCAGGG
Organism: Actinomycetota bacterium; assembly: GCA_046565725.1. Lineage (GTDB taxonomy): Bacteria > Actinomycetota > CADDZG01 > CADDZG01 > WHSQ01 > CALMBW01. The sequence goes on along the minus strand of JBKHYB010000282.1, from coordinate 1,940 downwards.
CCGTGGTCAACACCGCGCGTTCGCTCGAGGTCCTGGAACAGGAGAGTGCAGCGTTGGAGCAGGCCGTGATGAGCCTCGGTCGACTCGCTCGCGGGAGCCGGGCCATCCTCGAAGCCCACAGCGATGAGATGAGCCGCTTCTTCCAGCAGATGAGCGTGATCATGCGGGTGCTGGCCGAAGAGCAGAACTCGATCGCTCAGCTACTGCGCTGGGCCCCGGGCCACAACTACAACACCCAGGCGGTGGAGTACCTCGACTTCAACCAGGTCGTCCAGGACTTCGTGATCTGCGGTCTCAACGACGACCCGGACAACCCGGCCCGACGGTGCGAGGAGACGGAGTGATGGGTAAGTACAGAACCCCCATCAATGTCGCTACGTTCATAGCCCTGTCGGCCTTCCTCGTGTGGTTCGGGCTCACGAACCTCGTCATGACACAGGCGGACGGACCCCAGCTGAACGCAGAGTTCACCGACGCCTCCGGTTTGCGGGCTCGCAACGACGTGACGATGCGTGGGGTCGTGGTCGGCACCGTGCAGGACGTGTCGCTGACCGAGGACGGCACGCGGGTCGAGATGGAACTCGACCCCGGGGTGGAGATCCCCGAAGGTACCGAGGCCCAGATCGTTAGGCGCAGCCCGATCGGCGAGCTGACGGTCGAGCTGGAGCCGGGTGAGGGCGACCCGCTGGAGAGCGGATCGACCCTGGCGATGTCCGACACCCTGCCTCCACCGGATGTCGCCGAGACCATCGAGGTCTTCGCCGACTTCCTGGGAGCCGTCCCGTCGAACGATCTCAACACGGTGGTGTCGGAGTTGAGCAAAGCCGTGAAGGGCCGCTCGGAAGACCTTGCCCGATTCACACGGGCAACGGTCGAACTCCCCGAGGAACTTCTGAGGATCGAAGACGAACTCGAATCGTTGATCGTGAATGGTCCCGATCTGACCGGGGTGTTCGCGGACAACGCCGAGGTCTTCGCCGACGACCTGGCTCAGACGGCCGGCCTCGCCGACATCCTGCGAGACCGCCGCTACGACCTGGTGGAGCTTTACCGTAACGGCGCTCGGTTCACAGAGGTGGCCGGCGGTCTGATCGAAGATGAGAAGGCCAACCTCGCCTGCCTCGTCCGGGATATCGGTGACTTCAACTCCTCGATCGCCACGCATCGGGATTGGTTGGCCGAGACCCTCGACAAGAACCACTTCTTCTTCGACGCCTTGGAGCAGACCGTCCAGAAGGATGGGCGCGGCTGGTCGTGGTTCAGGGTCCAGCTTCTCCCCCACACCGAGCCCTCGGCGCGCCGGTACGGCGAGCAGAGACCGGTGCCCGACGTCCTACCGGGCCGCGGATGCACTTCGCGGTACGGTACTGGCGTCGAAGCGAGCGAGGGGAAGATGACGTTGGCACCCGATTCCGAGATCCGCAGGTAACCCGGTAGGTGTTCTCGAAGATCAAGCGCCTGCCGTGGCGCGTCGTCATCCCGTGGACGCTGTTCGCCGTGGCAGCCGCGACCGCCGTCTTCTTCTTCCTGCGCTACAACGATCTCAAGACCGAAGCTGACGAGAGAGCCGAGGCCCAGGCCGTGGCGAGGGACTTCGTTGAGGCCCTGACGAACTTCTCGTATCAGACGATCGAAGACGACGTCGCCCAGATCCGCTCCTTCGCCGTGGGCGATTTCTCTGAAGAGCTCGATGTCTTCTTCGGCCCAGACGGGATCGAAGCGATCCCGCAAGCAGAAGCCGTAAGCGAGGGCCAGATACTGTCGCTTTTCGTTCAGGCCGTCGACGCGGATGAGGCATCGGTGTTCGCGGTGGTCGATGAGACGATCACCAATGCCGCGGCGAGTGAGCCGACGACGGACACGCTGCGGCTTGAAGTGGGACTGATAGAGACCGAACAGGGATGGAAGGTGAACCGGGTAGAGGTCTACCAGTCGCCGGG
>JBKHYB010000281.1:0-2784 GCA_046565725.1 Actinomycetota bacterium | reverse complement strand
GAGGGCCTGCCCATGGCCACTGGCGCCGCGATCGCCTGCCCCGACCGCAAGGTGGTCAGCCTCGAAGGCGACGGCAGCGGCATGTACACGCTGCAGGCCCTGTGGACCCAGGCGCGCGAGCGGCTCGACGTCCACACGGAAGTGGTGAGGTTCACGGCTTCCTCATTCGCCCTGCGCACCGCTTCATCTTCGTCCCTCACGCGCGTCAGGGTCACGATGGGCCCGAAGGTCTCCTCGGTTAGAACCTTCATCTCCTCGGTGGCGCCTTCGATGATGGTCGGGGCATGTCACAGCGAGCCGTTCGAGTTACGGGGGCCCGCATCGGGACCGCCGGCCAGGACCGTCGCTCCTTTGTCGAGCGCATCCCGGATCTGCTCCTCGGCGATCTGGAGCTGGCGGGCGAAGGTCATGCTACCGAGGTCTCCATCCGCGGGACCCTGGCGGAGCCGCGCCAGCTTCTCCAGCAGCAGTTCTTTGAACCTGTCGGCCACCTCGTCCACGACATAGACACGTTCGATGGAACAGCAGGTCTGGCCAGAGTTGAAGAACGACCCCCACAAGATCCCCGAAGACGCGACGTCGAGGTCCGCATCCGCACAGACGATCGCAGAATCCTTGCCACCCAGCTCCATGACCACCGGGGTCAGGTGCTTGGCTGCAGCCTCACAGATCTTCCGGCCCGTCGCCGGAGAACCGATGAATGAGATCTTGTCGCAGGGCGCGTCCACCAAGGCCGCGCCGATGTCCCCGCCCCCTTGGATGACGGTAGCCACACCGGCAGGGAGCGGATCGAGGATCTTGCGCAGCAGTTCACCGCATCGCGGGGTCACTTCCGAGGGCTTGATGACGACCACGTTCCCGGCGAAAAGCGGAGCTGCGAGGGCGAGGAACGAGTTGGTTATCGGATAGTTCCACGGCGTGATGACACCCACTACCCCGAAGGGGCGCCATTCGACCTTGCTCACCGCTCCACCGATCAGAGGCGAAGCGATACGTCCCACCCGCTGCGGGCGGAGCGCTTTGGTAGCCACCTTCTCCAGGTAAGAGAGCATGACCACCACGGGCAGCACGTCGTGTGCAAGAGCCTCGGTCCGGGGCTTACCGCACTCCGTAGCTACGGTCTCAACGATCTCGTCCATGAGGTCGTAGACCCGGTGCCGGACCTCCTTGAGCATGCGCACCCGCCCTTCGACGGGGATCGCAGCCCACTCGGGAGCGACCTTACGAGCCAGAGTCACCGCCTCGATCACCTGTTCCCGTGACACCGTCGGGATCTCGGCAACCATCTCGCCGGTCTGGGGGTTGAGCGACTTCAACACGGGTGGGCCCGACGCGGTCTTCTTGACTCCAGTCGCCATTCACTACCTCCTAGACGCCGCCGGCGAACGCAGGCATCAAGGTTAACTCTGCTCCGTCCTGCAGTAGATCCGTTACTACCGCATTCCGGCCATCCAGCAGGAGATGAACGACGGCGTCCGGATCTAGACCCAAGACCACCAATGCATCGGCGATCAGCGCCCCCTCGGGCAGTTCCAGCGTCGAGGCCTTCCCGGGAGAAAGGCCCGCCTGCTCTCGAAGGAGACCGAACGCAAGCACAGTGATCTTCATCCGCCCCAGAGTAACGAGGCGCCGCCCCCTAAGGAGCGGCGCCTCGGTGCCAGTCGGCTTGCTCTCCACCCACCCGATGGAGGCAAGCCCGGTGGGTCCCTTTGAGGGCCTATACGTCCTTCTCGATGGGAACTCCGACGAGGCTCCCGTATTCGGTCCACGAGCCGTCGTAGTTGCGGACGGTGTCGTAGCCGAGCAACTCCTTCAGCACGAACCAGGAATGCGACGACCGCTCTCCGATCCGGCAGTAGGTGACCACGTCTTTGTCGTTGGTGATCCCCTCGGCTTCGTACAGGGCTCGCAGTTCATCCGCGGACTTGAACGTCCCGTCGTCCCGCGCTGCCTTGGCCCAAGTGACGTTCGCCGCGCCGGGGATGTGGCCCGGCAGCTGCGCCTGCTCCTGCGGCAGGTGCGGTGGTGCCAGGAGCTCGCCACGGAATTCTTCCGGAGACCTCACATCGATCCAGGCATGGCCCCCTTCACGAGCCCGGGAGATCACGTCGTCCCGGAATATCCGGATGTCATCGTTGGGAGAACCGATGGTGAATGCGGTCGGCTGACGCCTAGGCACATCCTGGACCAGAAGGCGGCTCTCCAACTCCCACTTCTTGCGGCCCCCGTTCAGCAGCTTCACCTTCTCGACGCCCCGAAGCTTGAACAACCAGTAGGCGTAGGTGGCGAACCAGTTGTTGTTCCCCCCATAGAGGATGATCGTCTGGTCGCTGCTGATGCCCTTCGATCCGAGGAGCTGGGCCAAGGCCTCGGATGAGATGAAGTCGCGGTTGGGAAGACTGCGAAGCTCGTCGGCCCAGTTGATCGCGGTGGCGTTAGAGATGTGGCCCTTCTCGTATGCGGTCACGTCCTCGTCGACCTCGATTATCGCCAGATCGGGGTCGTCGACGTGTTGATCGAGCCACTCGGTGTCGACCAGTACCTCTGGGTTCGCGTATTCGGCCATGTGCTACTCCTCTCTCCCTGCTCTTTTCTGTTGATCGATCAGTTCGAGGATACGCTGCATCTGACGGGTGGCATCGTTCAGCAGACGCTCGAGCACCCTCACCTCAATCTCGAGTTCGCTGATAGCCGCGGCCGTGCGTTCCCTAGCGACGACCTCCACCCCGGCCTCTTCGAGGGAACCGGCTTCGCCTTCCCAGGTGAAATAGACCTTGGCCGGCC
>JBKHYB010000280.1:0-2786 GCA_046565725.1 Actinomycetota bacterium | reverse complement strand
AAGTAGGTCCCGATCACCACGACGTTGTTGAAGATAGGGGCCGCCGCCGCCATCGTGAACCTGCGGTGGGCATGCAGTGCTGCCGTCATGATCATCCCGGCTCCGTACAACACGATCTGCGGAGCGAACAGTCGCAACATGTCGCTGCCCACCGAAACCGCGTCGTCTCGTACGGACGGATCGACGCCTATGAGCAACAGTCGGATCAGCCAGGGGGCCGCCAGACCGACCGCCAGAGAGACCGCGCCGAGGGCCACCAGAGCGGAGGATGCAAGGACGTCTCCGATCTCCCAGCCCTTCGAGCCGTTCCCCTTGATGAGGTGTTCCACGAAGGTTGGAACGAAGACAGACGTCAACACTCCGGCTGCCATCAGCTCGAAGATCAGATTGGGAGCGGTGTTGGCGCTGTTATAGGTGTTCGCGAGGAAGGTGGTACCCAAAGCGCCCGCGACGGCCACGACGCGGAAGAACCCGGTCACGCGCGAGATCGCCGTCCAGAACGTGACGATGGCGGCTCCCCTGCCCAGTGACGGGGTTTCGGAAGACCCCACCGTCGGTGAGCCCTCCGTCACTGCTCGGGTGGCGGCGGCTGTGGCAACAGGTCATCGGCCCCCGGTAGCCGACCGAGATGAAAGACGTCTCCGGTTCCGGACCGGCTGAGCGCCATCACCGCTGCCACGCGTCCATAGACCTCGGATACCCCATCGGCCGTTGAGACGGCATCGCGAGCCTCGCCGTCGTTACGGATCGCGCTGACCAGGCCCCACATGCTGTCGAGCGGTTCTGATACCACCACCGGCACGCCCTCGAGGCCCAGGACACGAGCGAACTCAAGCACGAATGACGACGCATCGTAGGGCAGCTGTTCGGTACTCCCGCCGATGAACACGACCGAAGCACCCGCTGGGAAGGGGTCTCCTTCACCCTCTTGTTCGATGTCGACGAAGCCCGCTTCCTGAAGATCTGCCACCAGTTCCTCGGCCCCGGCAGCCCTGCCGCCGAGTGAAGCGGCCAACCTGCGGCCAAGCGTGTCGGCTGCTTCGGCCAGCAGATCCTCGGGATCTCCCGAAACAGATCCGATCGCGAGGGCCAACCGATCCGTATCGGTTTCATCTGCAAGGGCGAAACGATCTTGGATCTCGACGGTCGCGGCGACGGACCCTCCTGCCGTGCCGACGGCATTGCGGAACCGGTCGGCCACTCCCCCGTCGGTCCCTGCGATCTCGACCACGACAACCTCGCGGCCTTCTAACCAGCCTTGAAGGACGAACGGCTCGGCCTCCGCGGAGAAGGCCTGCTCGGTCTCGAGCCGAGCCCGTACCTGGTTGAGATCCTCTTGGAGACGACCATTGGTGTCGCGCAGGTCCTCGACGTTGCGGTCGATGTCTTCGAGCAGCGGCCCTCCGAGAGCGCCGGTACCGAGGATCACTCCCACACTGAGAGCGAGCAACACGGCCACGATAGAAACGAGGTGATAGCGGAAATCGATCAAAAGAGCGCGTCCTTAACCTGGAACCACCAGTTCTGGATCTTCGTCCAATACAGCTCGAGTTCGATCCTCAGTATGTCGGAGAGGGCGAACGCAACAACGATAGCCACTAGAGCTGCACCGAGAAGCATCACGAGGTCGGAGCGACGGATCCTCCCGCGATAGAGGCGACTCACTCCTTTAGCGTCAACGAGGATCGATCCGACCCTCAAACGAACCAGGAACGTGGACGCCATCCCTTTCCGACCTTTGTCGAGGAACTCGATCAGGTTGGCGTGGGTCCCCACAGCGACGATGAGTTCCGCTCCCCTTTCGTACGCGAGGAGCATCGCTATGTCCTCCGAGGTTCCCGTCGCTTCGTACACGACGATGTCTTCGATATCCAGTGCCTGGAGCCGTTCGAGACCGGGAGCGAAGCCACCGGGATACGCATGCACGACGAGCTCCGCGCCCGAGAGCAAAGCTTCGGTGGTCACGGAGTCCATGTCACCGATGATCATGTCGGGCTTGAATCCCATATCCAGTAGTGCGTCGGCTCCCCCGTCCACCGCAACGAGCAAGGGTCTGACCTCGCGGATGTACGAGCGGAGGGCCCTGAGGTCTTCCTTGTAGTCGTATCCCCTCACGACGACGAGCACCTGGCGCCCGCTGAAATCGGTCCTCACCTCGGGAAGATGCGCCGCTTCCAACAGGACATCTCGTTCGTCGCGGATGTATCCGATGGTGTTCTCGGCGAACCGTTCCAGAGAGGCAGAGATACCTCTCTTCGCCTCATCCATCTGCTTCTCGATCTCTTCGAGATCCAGAAGGTGGCCTTTGGCGACGACGCGTTCACCTTGTGGCGAGATCTCGAGGAGCCTGTCCCCATCCAACATGACGCGCGCTCCGTCGGGTACCTCCATGACGGAGGGGCCGGCTGCGTCCAAGAGGGGGATCCCTGCACTCACGAGCAGAAGGGGGCCGAGGTTCGGGTAGCGCCCCGTTATCGACCGGCCGGCGTTGATGACCGCCTTGGCCTGCCTCTGAACCAGCCCTTCGGCCGCGACCCGGTCTATGTCTTCGTGATCGATGATGGCGATCTCACCCGGTGCCATGCGCGCCACGAGGTCTTTCGTTCGCTTATCGACTCGCGCTACGCCGGCGGGATGCTCCGTCGTTGTCTCTTCGCGTTGGCGCCGGAAGATCTTCAACGCTCGTCTCCGACGGACCCATGCCCGGCGAGCTCCAGAAGCTCGCGAGCGTGCTCCTTCGCCACCCGACTATCGGGCATCCCGGCAAGCATCCGGGAGAGCTCTTC
>JBKHYB010000279.1:0-2789 GCA_046565725.1 Actinomycetota bacterium | reverse complement strand
AAAGCGCCGCCTGGGAGGTCGCTACGACCGACGGGGTGAACTGACCTGCGCCGCGGTGAAGTGCGGTTGGTCGATCTCGATCCGGTCCGGGGGTCGGAGGCAGCCAAGCGTCGTCCAGCCGTGATCGTCAGCAACGACGGTGCCAATGAGGCAGCCGGGAGACTGGGTCGAGGGGTAGTCACGGTCGTACCGGTGACCTCCAACGTGTCGAAGGTCTACCCCTTCCAGGTCCTCCTCCCGGCAGCGGGTACGGGCCTCGCCCGGGACTCCAAGGCCCAGGCAGAGCAGATCAGATCGGTGTCGGTGGAACGGCTCGGTCGTCGGATCGGCGAGCTCACACCGGATCTCGTCGCGGCACTGGACGAGGCACTTCGGCTTCACCTTTCCCTATAGCTGTTAAAGCCACTTCTCTTCCGGCCCCAGGCGGGACAATCGCTACATACGGATCCGCAGGGGAGGAGGCGCTCATGGCGCGTCACGATGCGACGACCTGGAAACTGCCGAAGGGTTACGAGGGCCTGGTCGGTAACGCCAACATCGAGATCGAGGTCCGGCTATCCGACAAAACGTTGCGGGGTAAGGGCGTGGCTGCGCGCAAGCGTTCCAGCGACCTGCTCGGGCATCTGCTGATCTCCAAGGGGGGCCTCGAGTGGCGACCGCGCGGGGGCAAGTTCCACCGTCGGATGGACTGGGAACGATTCGCCAGATTGATGGAGACAGGCGGCAACTAAAGGCATATCTCTTTCTTGAGGGGTCGGACCGCCTCCTCGCCTGCTGGGGGTCGCCACCGCCGGTGACGGTAGAGGGCGAGGAGCGTTCCGGACGGAGAGGTTTGTCTGGGTGTCGCTGTCGTACCGCAGGTCCGTAGTCGTTTCGTTGATAGCGCTGTTGATCGTGGGCCTCATGCCCCAGGCCCATGCCCGCCGAACCCGGGTGAAACGTCTTTCCAAGGGTGTGGTGTACCGCGTCTACGAAGAGCACAACCCGCGGCTCAAGATCCGCACCGTAACGATCCAGCCGTATCGGGTCGACGAGATCCGGGCGGTGCTGGGAAGCGGGCAGCTTCCTGGGTGGGAACGGACCTCTTCGATCGCCCGCAGGACGCGAGCCGTCGCAGCGATCAACGGCGATTACGGGCGGCCCTCCGGACGCCCGGTGATGGCGTTCGCTCACTCGGCTCGCTTGATCCAGACCCCACTGACGGCCGGGAAGAACTTCGGCGTCTCCTACGGTAGAGACGCCATGATCGGCTTCCCGAGGCCACACATCTGGCTCAACGCCGCCGGGCTCAACCTCCCCATCGCGCGGGTCAACAACGGTGGGCCCTACGGGAACTCGCTGGCGATGTTCGACCGGTCCGGTGGTTCCATCGAGAGACCGCCGCGCCTGGGTTGTTCGATCCGGGTGGTTTCGGCCGGATTCCCCCATCCGGACTCCGACCGCAGCGGGGTCGTGGCTCGCTATCGCGTGGACCGCGTGAAGTGCACCCGCGGGCGGTTGTTCCCTCTCGGGGGCCGCGTGATCTCGGCTCGGTGGAGGACCCGCAAGGCACGTCTCATCGCAGCGTTGCCAAAAGGAACGGTGGTGTCCCTCGGGTGGTCGTTGGGTTGGGGAGCGCTAAGGGAGAGCGTCGGTGGCAACCCCACCCTTGTCGAGAACGGGAGGGTCGTCGTCCCGAAGTCGACCGCCCCGTTCTTCGCGCGGCATCCCCGCACCGGCGTCGGCGTCACTCCTCGAGGCAAGGTGATCTTCGCGACCGTCGACGGCCGTCAGCGCCGCAGTGTCGGCATGACCTTGCGGGGCTTCGCCCGATTCTTCCGAGGTCTGGGGGCCGAGACCGCGCTCAACCTCGACGGCGGGGGATCGACCACGATGGTCGTGCGTGGCCGCGTGATGAACCGTCCGTCGGACGGTGCGGAGCGGCCGGTGTCTTCTGCGCTCGTCGTCTTGCCCCGAGATGGCGTACGACGATCGTTCCGTGCTATCGGAACCGTCACGGCGGCTCGCATCTGGCGGGCCGTGTCTTCAGATCCCGCATCGGTGGGTGGTCTCGCCGACAGCCTTCGGCGAACCGGCGTTCGGCTGGACGGAGCGTTGCGCGCGGCGGCGACCCGGGTACGCCGGGCCGCACGCTCTTAGAGCGGCCGGGCTGCGCTAGACCGATACAACCTCTTCAAACATTCCGGGCCGGAAGTCATCGCACAGTTCTTTGCAGGTGTTCAAGAAGTCGGCGAACTCGGGCATCGCCATCCAGTCGGCGCGACTTTTAGCGTCCTCCCAGCCAGCGATCGAAACGAAGTGGTTGGGGTCGTTCACGTCCCGAAGTAGTCGGCCGTGCTCGAAGCCCGGAACGCGATCCTTGATCCAGTGGGCGAACTCATCCCATCTCTTCAGGAACTCGTCCGCCGCCCCTTCCCTCACTTGCCAGTTGCCCGACGACCATGCGTCCCCTCGAGCCATATCTGTCCCTCCTTCGCTCGGACACTCTCCCCACGGTCGCGCCACCTGGACGGCGAAACAAGAGACATAAAGGGCAGGTTCGCCTGCGCCACTGGAGGTTCGGATCCGGCTACATGAGCCGGTCGACCACCCACAGTTCGTGCAGCATGCCCTTGTGGTCGAAAAGCTGCCGTAGATCCATCCCGACCTTGTGTGCCACGCGTCGGGATGGTTCGTTCTCGGGCCGGATCATGCTTACGAGCCGGGGCACATCTAGCTGAGCGAATCCCCGATCTCGACACGCGAGCCCCGCTTCGGTGGCGTAGCCCTTTCCTAGATGAGCGAGATGG
>JBKHYB010000278.1:0-2805 GCA_046565725.1 Actinomycetota bacterium | reverse complement strand
TCAGAGGCATATGGGAAGTCGAGGTCGGCGACCTCATCCTCCAGCTTCTCGACGTGACCTTCGGTGGCGATGTGGATCTCGCGAGGGAGGCTCTCGTAGATAACCCCTCCACCGGCACCTTCTATGCGCCACTGCTCGGTGAAAGTGCCGTGTCCGTCCGTCCACGCCCGCATGACCAGGAACGCCATCGAGATCCCCGGATCGTCCTTAAGCAACACCTCGCTGTCGAGGCCCGGGGTGACGCGGCCCCCCCGTTCGTAGAACAGTTCCCGGTCGATCACCTTGGCGTACTGCAGTCGAGCGCCCATCGGTCTCCTTCCTAAACGGATCCGTAAGTCTCTATGGTCACCCCGAAGTCCTCCAGGCGTGACTTCAACTCTTGCACTCCCATCGCTTGCACCGGCGCGATGATGCCGGCCTCCTGGTTATCGCGGGACGCCATGCGTTCCGCTGCAAGCGAGAGGGTCTCGGCGGTCAGACCGTACACATCGCTGCCCTTAACGACGACGTTGCGCCATCCCGATCGGGATCTCGCCTCTACGAGGATCGTCCAGCGCGCTTTGCGTTTGCGCTCGTCGGGTCCTTCGGGCAGCTTGGCGATGGCTCTGTCCAGCAGCCGCGAGCCGGGACCAGAGAAGATCGCCTTGACCGCAGGGAACCCGAAGCGCAAACCCGCCCACTGGAGGTTGTCGACCGTCATGTAGGTACCGAATGCCGTCATCTCCTGGTGCAGCGGCGCGAGTCTGAGCAGCGCCAGCGGGAAAGAGACGGCGCGCTTGGGCCCGACGGGGTCCGGTAACGGAGACCAGCGATCGCGTTCCCCGGTCCGTAGCCAACGACGGGCGCCATCTTCGATGAAAGGACCGGTCGAGGTGATGATCGCCGGGATCGAACGCAGCGTTCCTTGCGACGGCGTGCTGGGAACCGCGTAGGTCACGGTTACCTCGGGCTCGGCCAGTCCTTCGCATGCGAGAGAGATCGCCAGGTCCCCGGGGCTCTCGTCGAACCCACAAGCGGGGGCCAGCGCTATGCCAGCGTCCCTAGCAGGGCGATCGAAGCGATCGATCATCTCGTCGATGAAGAGGCCTTCGCCGGTCGAGTCGACGTAGTGGACCCCTTCGGCGATGGCGGCCTCTACGGCCGCCCGCCCGTACTTCAGGAACGGCCCAACGCAGGTGATCAAGACCTTCGAGCCGGCTACGGCATCACGTACCGACGTGACGTCCGAGGAGTCGGCGACCCGTACCTCGGGGGAACCGAGCTGGTCGGCGAGGGTCTTCAGCTTCTCGGGATCCCTTCCGGCGATCGCAAAGTCGGCCCCTCGCCGGTGGAGAACCTCGGCCGTCAGCCTGCCCGTGTAGCCGGTCGCTCCGAACAGGACGATGTCAGCCATCCTCTCAGCCTACCCACGCTCGGCATGCCCCGCTTCCCCGATTAGAGTGCGGCCTCATGAACGGCACGATCCATCTCGTCCGTCACGGCAAGGTCGAGAACCCGAAGGGGGTCATCTATGGCCGCCTTCCCGGGTTCGGCTTGTCGGAGCTCGGACAACGCCAAGCCGCAGCAGCGGCCCAGAGACTCGCCGAACGGGATATCGGGGCGGTCTGGTCGTCGCCGCTCGAACGGGCCCAGGAAACGGCCGCGATCATCGCCGAACCGCACGGTCTCGATATCGTTACCGATCTTCGTCTGATCGAATCGGGCACGTCTCTCGAGGGGATCGGCCGCACGATAGGGGCGTTCATGAGGTCCCCCAGGCATTGGTGGGCCTTGCGGAACCCCTTCAAGCCTTCGTGGGGGGAAACCTTCTCCGAGATAAGGCTCCGGATGCTCGAAGCGGTCGAAGAGGCGCTGCGAGATGCCGGGGGCCGGGAGGTTGTGATCGTGTCTCACCAGACCCCGGTGCAGGTCGCCCGTCTGGCTCTGGCGAAACGCAGTCTCCCGCCGTGGTTGGGGTTCGCACCCTGCGTGACGGGTTCCGTGACCTCGCTGACCCTCGAAGAGGGGAAGGTTCTAGAGGTCGCCTATTTCGCCCCGTCGGTCTGATCGTCTGGCTCTTCCGGAGGTTCCTGCGTCTCGAGCAGCGGCATCGAGCACACCGGACATATCGGGGTATCGCCCGCGTCGATATAGACGGTGCGCTTGCAGGTCGAGCAGTATGCCTGGAGAGCCATATCGTCACGGTAGCCTGCTCGACATGATTCGGCTAGATGTCTTCGGAGGTTTCCGTTGTCTTACGTAGTTATAAATGCCATCACCGTTCCCGCCGATCAGCGCGACGAGTTCGAGCGGAGGTTCGCCAACAGGGCGGGAGAGGTATCGAAGGCCGAAGGTTTCGAGCACTTCGAACTGCTGCGGCCCGCCAACGAGGACGCGGCCGACCGCTACTTCGTTTACACGCGCTGGGCATCCAAGGAAGCCTTCGAGGGCTGGATGTCGTCGGCTGCGTTCACCCGGGGGCATGCTCATGGGGGAGGGGAAGAAAAGCCACAGCGACCGGTGGGAACCGGCTCCCAGGTCCTCGCCTACGAGGTGATCCAGCAGGAGAACGGCTAGATGTCTTTCGACGCGGTCGTCATAGGTGCCGGACACAACGGGCTCGTCTGCGCCGCCTATCTCCTGAAGGCGGGGCTCAAGGTGTGCGTCGTCGAGCGCACGGACCGTATCGGCGGTGCTGCGGTGACCGAGGAGCTGTTCCCCGGCTTCCGCATCTCCACCGCGTCCTATTCGCTGTCGTTGCTGTTGCCCGAGATCATCTCGGAACTGGGGCTGAAGCTAGACGTCCGCATCAAGGACCCCGAGTCG
>JBKHYB010000277.1:0-2807 GCA_046565725.1 Actinomycetota bacterium | reverse complement strand
CCAACCCCAACGCTTCGAGGACCTGATCGTCGAGATCTCGCTGTTCCGGCCGGGCCCGGTCAAGTCCGACATGGTCAAGCCCTACCTGCAGCGCCGCCACGGGTTCGAGAGGTCGGACCTGTTGCACCCGAGCCTGGAACCGATCCTCAGAGAGACCAACGGCGTGATCGTCTATCACGAGCAACTGATCCGGGCGATCGCGGCGGTGACCGGGTGCTCGCTGGCCGACGCCGACCACGTACGCCGCAACCTCGACTCCGAGCGGGCCGAGATGCCGTCGCAGCCCGGTGAACGCTTCATGGACCAGGCGCTCCCCGGCGACACCGAGGTGGCGAGGTGGTTCAAGGGAGCCGCCGTGCGCAACGGCTTCGCCCCCGATCATGCCGAACGTCTCTGGAAAGAGGTCTTCGCCTTCGCCTCGTTCGGGTTCTGCAAGTCACACGCCGCGGCCTTCGCTCTGCCCACGTACCTGTCGGCGTGGCTGAAGGCGCATCACCCGGCCGAGTTCTACGCCGGGCTGTTGACTCACGACCCGGGCATGTACCCGCGCCGACTGATCGTGGCCGACGCCCGCCAACACGGCATCCCGATCCTGCCGATCGACGTCAACTCGTCGGACAAGACCTACCGGGCCGAGCGGGTGGGCGACCGGCTCGGGGTGCGGCTGGCGCTGAGCGAGGTGCGGGATATATCGGGGGCCGAGATGGATTCGATCGTCACCGAGCGTGCCGCCGGAGGGCCGTTCCGTGACCTCGAGGATCTGTGGCGACGCTGCGACGTGTCCCGCCCGGTGCTCGAGAACCTGATCCACGTGGGGGCTCTGGACGCGATCCGAGGGGGCCGCTCCCGGCGCGAGCTGATCTGGCGGGCGATCGAGTTGAGCGAACGGCCCCGACCGGAAAGGTTGGAGGCCGGGTCGCAGTTGGTCCTGGGTCTCGACACCCCGATCGCCGGTTCGCTCGAAGGGTTGCGGGATTACTCGCCGTTGGAGGAGACCGAGGCCGAACTCGAGATCGCCGGCATCGATGCCCGCCGTCACGTGATGGAGCTCTACCGGCCCCTGATGGCCGAACTCGGCTGCGTGACCGCCGAGGGCCTCAAAGCCCTGCGCAACGACTCCGAGGTGTGGGTGGCCGGGGTCAAGGTGGCCAGCCAGACCCCTGCGATCCGCAGCGGCCAGCGCATCATCTTCGTAACGATCGACGACCTCACCGGCCCGCTGGACATCACCGTGTTCGAGAGGGTCCAGCCGTGGTGCGCCCAGGTCGCGTTCCACTCATGGTTGCTGCTGGTGCGAGGAGTGATGCGCAAGCGGGGCGGGGCATCTCGGGTCTTTACGACCAGACCGCAAGACGTGGGCATCACCATCGTGGTCGAGGAGCTGTTCGACCTCGCCGAGCTGGCCCGTGACCACGGCCGCGGGGTGCCGGTCGCCGAAGCGATCGAGCGCCAGCGCGCCCGTTACCGGATGGGCACGATCGAACCCGGCGAGCAGCCCAAGGCACGCCTGTGGCATGCCTCGGGAGGCTCGGCCGGCCGCTGACGGCCCTACCTTCGGTCACGCGATCTGCAGCTGTGTTGCACGCTCGGGTAGCTGCACCCGGGGAGGGTCTGGGCCGGGCAGATATTCACGTCCATCCGGACGGAGCCACCTCGGACGGCCGTCGGCCCCGATGAAGATCCGCCACCCGAACAGGTGCAGCAGTTCGTGATGGATCGAGCACACCAGCGCGAGGTTGTTCAGCTCGGTTTCTCCTCCCATCGCCCACGGCTCGATGTGGTGGACGTCGAGGAAACGCCTGAACTCGCAGCCCGGGAACGAGCAGCAGTAGGCGTCGCGGTGTTCGACCTGATCGCGTAACCACTGGGGGATCAGGCGCGAGGACCGTCCGATCCCCAGCGTCCCGCTGCCTCCCTCGAGCACGAACCGCAGGCTGGCGTCGCATGCCAGCAGCTCGGCCACCTTGGGGTGCACCACGGTTCCGCCCTGCATCGTCGCGTTGCGCCCCCCATCGATGAGGGCATCGAGCGGGACGTGAACGGACACCGCCGCCTTGGGATTCTTCTGGTTGTCGGCGAGGTGGGCGGACGCCAGGGCTACGAGGGCGTCGGCCCGTCTGACGTCGATGTTCGTGCGGTTCCCGTCGTCATCGGTCCTGTCGATGGGCGAGTCCGGCATCTGCTCGGCAAGTCGATCCAATGCCTTGACAACCTTCGTTCCCTGGTCGACTGGGAAGGAGCCGTAGAGGCCGAGCCGCTGCCCATCGTCTTCCTTCCACCACCTGAGTTCACGCCAGCGTCGTGCATCCCGCATCGTGGGGTCGTCGATCCGGCGTTCCTCGTCGGCTCGGAGCCGGATGGTAGAGATCGCCACGCTGCGGGCCCAGTCGGCCAGTTTCCGTTCGGTTTCCGGTGTCGCCAGGCGCACCAGCTCGATGACCTTGTCGAGCGACAGGACCCCGTCCACGAGGTAGCGCTCGATGGTCGGAAGCTCATCTATCAGATAGGAGCAAGCCAGCATCCGGCGCGCTTTGAACAGCGTGATGCCCAGCTCTAGGGCGATGAAGTGGACGGTGTCGCGGCAGTCCCTTTCGATGAAGAGGCGCGATTCGTCGCAGGCTCGGATCCAGCGCAACAGCTCCCGCTGGGCCGAGTTCACCTCGGCATGGACCTTGTGAAGGCCTTCGAGCACCTCTTTCGAGGTGGCAGATACGTACACGACAACTACCTCCATGCGTCATCGGAGGCAGCGCCCCTCCCTCCTCAGAGAGGGCCGCCCGCAGACATCAGCATATACGAACATATGT
>JBKHYB010000276.1:0-2819 GCA_046565725.1 Actinomycetota bacterium | reverse complement strand
GGAGGCATCGGGAGCCTCGTGGGCCTCATCCGGGCTTTCCCTCAACTGATCCGACTGGGACTGACCGGCGATCCTCACGGCGTTTCGATCGACACCACCGGGACGAGCAGCGCGATCAGCTTCGGCTGGGCCTCGTACGGATTCCTTTCCGACCAGTTGCCGGTCGCTCTGGCGACCCTCTCTTCGGGCGTCGTTTTCTTGCTCATCACCGTGATGGGCGTGAGCCTCGGTCGCCGTATGAGTGAGATGAAGACGGCGGCGGTGTGGGCCGTCGTTCTGCTCGTCGTGGGAGCGATATGGAGGGAAGAGGGTCTGGGGATCCTGCTTCCGCTGAGCATCTTGGTTGGCAACGTCCCGCAGCTCGTCACTGCGTATCGAGAATCCGACCTGACCGGACTCTCGGTCGGTACCTGGATGTTCTCCGTTGTGGACGGGTTGGTTTGGGGTGCTTACTCCGTGGTTACCGGAGACCGGTCGATCGCAGCGTTCGGGATATTGCAAACCACAACCAGCTCTCTGATCGTGGCCCGCCGGCTGGCGTGGGGGCGCCGGCGACGGCCCGCCCCCTCGATGGCCGGCTAGCCCGGATGGGGATCCAGCCGGTAACCGATGCCTCTCAACGTCTTGATCCGCTCCTTGCCGAGCTTCTTCCTCAGGTAGCCCACGTAAACATCCACCACGTTCGAGCCCGGGTCGTAGTCGTAGCCCCACACGTTGCTGAGCAACTGCTCTCTCGACAAGACCTGTTCGGGGTGGCGGAAGAACAACTCGGCCATAGAGAATTCCCTCGCACTCAGCTCCATGGTCTTACCGGCGACCGTTAGTCGCCTCGTTCGCAGATCGAGTGTCGCATCGCCTGCGTTCAGGACCGTTTCCTCGGGAGCTCGCTCGGTGCGAAGCCTCACCCTTATCCGGGCCAGGAGCTCTTCGAAGCTGAACGGCTTGGTCACGTAGTCGTCAGCGCCACCCTCCAATCCTGAGACCGTGTCCGCGACTCCGTCTCGGGCGGTGAGCATGATGACGGGCGTCGCCTTGTCCTTCTGACGCAGCTTTCGAAGGACCTCGAACCCATCGATATCTGGGAGCCCGACATCGAGGATCAGGAGATCGAACTCGCCGGTGCCGACCATGGCCAGAGCATCTCTACCGGTTTCGACCATCGAAGTCGTGTAGCCGTTCGAGTTCAGGCCCTTGCTCAAGAAGGACGCGATCCGCTTCTCGTCTTCCACGATGAGGATCCTCGTCATCTGTCCCTCATAACTCCTCTCCGTCCTCGGGTTGATCGACGGGGATCACGATCTCGAAGGTCGAACCGGAACCGGGTCGGCTCTGTACGTTCACATCGCCGTGGTGCGCGGTGGCGATCGCCTGGACGATGGAAAGCCCGAGTCCGGCGCCGCCCGGTCGTGGGGTTCCTGCGCGCTCGAACCGTTGGAAGATCCGCTGTTGGTCCCTCGGGTCGATCCCGGGACCTGAGTCGCGCACCCAGAACCGGACGTGGCCGTCGTCTATCTGCGACCCGAGCTCGATGCGGTCTCCCTGGGTGGTGTGTTCATAGGCGTTCTGCGCGAGTTGCATCACGGCTTGGGTCACCCGCTGACGATCGGCCACCACCGTTCCCTTGCCGCTAGCGGCGAGCACCCATTCCCTCTCTCCGAGCCCCGACGCCTTCGCGTGAAGCTCCTCAGTGAGCGGGCCTACCTGAACGAGATCCAGGTCGAGGAGATCGGGTCTCTCCGATCGCGCCAGGAGAACCAGGTCGTCCACCAACCGCCCCATGCGATCCACCTCGTCCAACAAGAGTTCGACGGTCTTCGCCCGGTCCACCGGATCCGTCTCCAGGGTCTCGAGGTGACCCCGGATGATCGTGATCGGAGTACGAAGCTCATGACTGGCGTCGTCGATGAACTTCTTCTGCGCGGTGAACGCGGCTTCCAACCGGTCGAGCATCTCGTTGAAGGTGGCCGCGAGCTCGGAGATCTCGTCCCGTCCGGTCACGTCGATCCTGCGACTGAGGTCGGACTCGGAGATGGAGAGAGCCGTGCGACGCACCCGGCGAACGGGGGCGAGGATCATCTCGGCAAGCCGCCACGCGAGCAGCGATCCCACTATCAGCACGAACACACCTGTTCCGGCTGCACCTGCGATCGCCGAATCCGTTTCAGATTGCTCGAGATCGCGGAAGAACGCCACCACGAAGACTCCCCGTGTCTCGCCGTTCGAATCCAGGGGTACCGCCAGGTATTCGACCGTGCCGGCGGGTGTGTCGACGGTTCCTCTGTCGGGTTCCGTCAAGGAGCCCCAGCGGGCTACGAGTTCGGAATCTCTGTCCAACCGGTAAGGCGCCACGGGCCGGCTGCGGAGATACGGTCGGCCGTCGACGAAGGTGATCAGTGCCTCGTTCCGTGACGGGATGTTGCGCTCCAGATATGTCTCGAACACCTTTCGGACCCGGCCCCCGAAAGGCTCGCCCGTCTCTGGGTCGAGGCCGCCCGCCAGGGCGCGCAGCTCCTTCGTCTCCTGAACGAGGTCGCGGTCGATCCTCTCGGCCATCCTGTTCAACAGCACCTGGCGAACGACGAAGACCGAGACGGCGCTGGCCAGCGTAAGCAGGACCACGAACCAGGCGAGCAGCCGGACGCGGATGCTCGAGAGAGGTCCCCTGCGCGGACCGGATGGAACCTCAGTCATCGGTGCTGTCGCCGGTGTCGTCGATGTCGAAGCGCAGCATCATGGCGTGGTCCTCGTGCAGGAGGTTGTGGCAGTGCATGGGATAGCGGCCGGAGAAGTCGCGGAAGCGCCAGACCGCCTCGACCTCC
>JBKHYB010000275.1:0-2830 GCA_046565725.1 Actinomycetota bacterium | reverse complement strand
ACCCGGTCGTCGTGAAGGCCTTGCGCATCTCGTTCAACAACGGATGGCTGAAGTCCACCGGCATGATGGTCGGATCGTCTGCCGGGCTGGGCGCTCGGATCCAAACGGTCTGACGGGGAAGTGGCGCTGCGACAAGTCAACTAGGTCCCCGGCGGGTGGTGATCCCAGGCGCCACCCGGCGGGCGGGCAAAGGAGAGCGATAAGGAGGCCGCACGGCTCGTAAGGTGTCGCCTGTGAGTGACGCCTTGATGGTTTCGAGCTCCTTCCTCCCGGGCCGCGGAGGGATAGAGAGCTACCTAGCCGAGCTGTGCGACCTCCTTTCGCCGCGTCTAGCGGTGCTTGCCGCCGGGTCCCGCGATGGCCAACCTCTGCCCGGCGACCTCTCCTATCCCACCCATCCCTTCGAAGGACGCCTGTTGTGGCCGGGCCGAGCTGCGGTGGCCGCGATCGTGAAAGCGAGCCGCATCGAAGACACCGACAGGATCCTGTTCGGAACACCATGGCCGCTGGCACTGCTCGGCCCCCGCCTGGCGGCGAGGGGCCTTCGCTACTCGGTGATCGTTCACGGGGCCGAGATGCTGGTCCCGTCCGCGGTTCCCGGGATCCGAGGGCGGCTGGCCCAAGCGCTGGCGGGCGCCGACCTCTTGCTGCCCGTGAGCCACTACACCGCCGAAGCCCTCCGGGGCTTCCTCACCAAGCATGGCCATCCCGTGCCTCCGGTCGAGCTACTGCGCGCCAGGGTCGATCTGGCTCGCTTCAACCCGCAGGTCGACACGGCCGAGGTCCGAGCCCGTTACGGGATCGCCGAGCACGAGCGCGTCGTGCTGTGCTTCGGCCGCCTCGTCGAGCGCAAGGGGGTCGACCGAGCGATCCGAGCGCTGCCCCGCATCGCCGAGCGGGTCCCCGGAGCCGTGCTCGTCGTGGCCGGCACCGGCCCGGAGATGAGATCGCTCCAGGCCCTCGCCGGAAAGACCGGGTCCCGGGTCGTGTTCACCGGTCGGGTCCCCGAGGAAGACGCCGCCGCCGTCTATGCGATGGCCGACGTCTTCACTCTGCCGGTGGTCGATCGCTGGTTCGGGTTGGAGATCGAGGGCCTCGGCGTGGTGCTCCTCGAAGCGGCCGCCTGTGGCGTGCCCTGCGTCACGGGGCGCTCGGGAGGGACGCCGGAGGCGGTACTCGACGACCAGACGGGGTTCGTGATCGACGCCCGGGACGAGCAGGCCCTCGTCGACCGGATCGCCACGCTGCTCGAAGATCCGGACCTGGCCGAGAGGATGGGACGAGCGGGCCGAGCCCACGTAGAGGCCGAGTTCTCGGAGCGCTCGATCCCCCAAGCCCTCCTAACCTGGCTCTCCTAACCACATTCTTCGTCGAAATGTGGTCGGTATACAGCCACATTCTTCGTCGAAATGTGGTCGGTATAGAGCCATTTCCACGCGTGGAAATTGGCTCCGGGGGGCCCGGGAAAAGTAGTCCCTCTCGGCCCTAGCGAAAAATCTTTCCTTGATTACGATGGGAATCAACGAGGGTGGGAAAGACCCTCGTGATGCATCCCGCAGCCCTCAACAGAGGAGGTAGGTATGCAACTTTCGGTCTCGTCTCCGGGGACGAAGCTGTCCACCGAGCAGGTAGAGCAGTTCGGCAGAGACCTGGAGAAGATCGACCGGCGGTTCCGTTCTCCCGACGACGCGGTTGCCCGACTGAGGGTTTCCAACGGCAAACCGCAGCAGGGTTACGACGTTCTCCTGGAGGTGGATTACACGCGCTATCACTTCCTCGCCAAAGCTAAGAACGGCGATGTCGGCATCGCTGTTCGAGAGGCGAGAGATGACCTGATCCGTCAGATCACCGACGTGAGCCGAGGAGGCCACAGCTCGATCGCCAAGAAGTCGTAACAGGTTCGAAAGAAGGGGCCTCTTTGTACAAGGAGGCCCCTTCTGCGCGTACGCACTCTAGGCAAACCCGAGAAGTCCCCGTGCGCCTCTGCCGATGCTCTGATAGTCCCTGAAGTGGAGGTCTATCAACATGCGGCGAACCCCGATCTTCCTGCTCGTTCTTTCGCTTCTCGCGGCGGCTTGCTCCTCGTCGGACACCGACGGATCGTCAGCCGATGGTTCAACCCAACAAGCGGCCGACTTCACCTCTTGGGAAGAAGACGGTGTATCGCTCGAACATCCAGAAGGTTGGAACGTCGCGATCGATAGCGCTAACGGCACGGTCTCCATAGAAGGATCGGAGAGCGAGAGGTTGTACATCCGGCCCTTCTTCGTTCCCACCCGATTGAGCGATGAGGCTGCGGGAGCGGCCCTTCAAGAGGTCGCTCCGATGCTGCTCGAAGCAACGTGGGCAACGGCAGAGGGAAGCGAGCCCGCGGTGCGCATGTCCGGTGACGCCGACGGAGGCGATGCCGTCGCGGCCCTCACATGGACCGCTTCCGAGTCCGGAAGTTCCGGGTTCGTAGCTGTCGCCTTCTCACCCGACTACCCAAGATCACAGGGAACCTTCACGCGGATCCTCGAGTCCTTCGCTCTTTCCGGGACGACCGATGCGGGGGCCGAACCCAGCTACCAAACGTTCATGGACCCCACCGAAGGAGCATTCGGCGCAGAGGTTCCCAGCGGTTGGAACGTCGAGTGAGCGGTCGTCCGTCCGTGCCCCACCTTGGTTCAGGGATACGTGCACGAGTGGCCATCGGATCAGAGTGCCTACATCAAACTCGGAAACGATTACCCGTGGTTCACCGAACCCGCTCCATCCCTGTTCCTCCCGGAGGGAAGCTCATATCCGCATCCATGCGGATACCAGTCCCCGGTGCTCAGGTACCTGCCGG